>JBGTHE010000137.1:0-15272 GCA_041746335.1 Lysobacterales bacterium
TATAGATTAGCAAAATCCCCTGATAATGCTATTAATTTTTAGCTAGCGGGGTCAGAGTCAAGCGCCAGAGTCGAAACAAGGTGCTGGAATCCACTCTGACACTTGACTCTGACCCCATGCATCCCCCATTGCATCCCCCGAGCATCCTATGACTAATGCCACGGGAATCAAACTATCCATTACATTAGTGTGCCCCTTTAGCCCCGAATTGAGTAACCAAGGACCACCTTAATGAACTTACGCCACGCCCTCACCCGCCTGTTGTTGATTTTTACTTTGCTTCCCGCCTGGGCTTCCGCCGGCGAAGACTGGGTGGCAGAAAGCAATGCCCATACCGAATTCGTTATGCTGGAACAAGCCAAATTCACCCCTGAAGGCTTTGCCAGCCTGGGCATTGAGAGCGTTGATGCGGAAGTTTCGGACCTCGGGCCTAAAATTTACGAACGCAGCCAGAAAGCGACCAAAAAGCTTATCACTGAACTGAAGAACCGCAAGAAAACAACCGAAGACCCGCGTGTGCTGCAGGATCTGGACATTCTGATCCAGTCCCTGCAGGACGGTTACGACACGGCAGAACTCAACCGCCAACACCTTCTGCCATACACCAACCTCTCGCAAAGCCTGTTTAACAGTTTCAGGAGTTTGCTGGACCCCCGCAATGACGAGGCCCGCTATCCAGCGGCATTGGAACGCCTGAACAAATACACCGGCAAGGCCAAGGGCTACGAGCCGATCACCGAGCTGGCCGTTGCCCGCAGCTGGGAACGTTTCGACGAGCCAGGGCTGCTGGGCCCTTACCGGGGTCAACTGGAAAAGGACCTGGCCAACATAGCGCAGTTCAAACAGGGCCTGGAGCAGCTCTTCAAGGATTCGGGCCTCACCGGTTACGAAGAACCGTTGGCTTTACTGAACAAGCAACTCGATGAATACGCCGCCTGGTTGACCAAGGAATTAATGCCACGTGCGCGGGAGGATCACCGCCTGCCAGAAGCGCTATATGCCGATAACCTCAAGAATTTTGGCGTTAATGTCGCCCCGAACGATCTGATCAAACAGGCGCAGTTGGGCTTTGCGCAAATACAGTTCCGCATGAAGGCGGTGGCACGAGACGTTGCTGCTGCCCGCGGCCTGGAAAATTCCGACTATCGCTATGTTCTGGGAGTATTGCAGCAGGAATTGATTCCGGAAGCTGAAATTATGCCTTTCTACCTGGCCCGGCTGGAAGAAATCGAAACCATCATCCGCGACAACGACATCGTCACATTGCCGGACAGAGCCGCTCAAATCCGACATGCTACTGATGCAGAATCCGCCGCTTCACCCGCCTCGTTCATGAGCCCGCCGCAATTGATAGGCAACACCGGACAATCCGGTGAGTTTGTGCTGGTGTCCAAGAATCCCAACGATGACAGTGGCGAGCCCATGTCGGATTTCAGCAATGCGGCAGCTACCTGGGGCCTGATTGCTCATGAAGCCCGTCCAGGCCATGAGATGCAGTTCTCGGCCATGGTTGAATCCGGGGTTTCAACTGCCCGTGCGATTTATGCGTTCAACAGCGCCAATGTGGAGGGCTGGGGGCTCTATTCAGAAGCAATCATGATGCAGTACTTTTCGCCGGAAGCTCAGCTGATGGGTTTGCGCAGCCTGCTCATGCGTGCTGCCCGGGCCTTTCTCGATCCCATGATCAACCTCGGACAGATCAGTGGCGAACAAGCCGAGGCCTTCATGGTGAGTGAAGTAGGTATTTCCACGCCATTGGCGAAAAGCGAAGTAGACCGTTACAGCTTCCGCGCACCCGGCCAGGCGACTTCCTATTATTTCGGGTACATGAACCTGATGGCCTTGCGAACCGAAGTTGAGCTATTGATGCGCGAGCGTTTCAATCAGCGCGAATACCACGATTTCCTGCTGGCGCAAGGGTTGTTACCGCCGGACATCCTCCGTCAGACGGTGCTCAGTAACTTCGTGGAGAAAGCCGCCGACGCAACCGAGAGCGCCCAATAAATCAGTGATTCCCCTTTAAGGAGATCGATCAGCAATTACCCGTCGGACTAATCAATAGTTCCCACTGAGGGCATCGACCGATTTGTTAAATTCGGAATGTAGGCGTACCTTGTGCTTACACGTTGGATTTAGAGCCGTCGAAACGGCGCGTAAGTTCGACATTGATTGATAAAACAGAATCATCAGAGGTAATCGCTATGCTTCAACCCAACCGAATAGTCCCTGGCTTGCTATTGACCAGTGTCCTTGCATGCTTTTCCCTGAACGCCGTGGCAGAGCAGCCCAAACAAATGGGCATGCGTATCGATTCCAATTCGCTTGATAAAAAAGCGCTGCAAAACGAGCGCAAGGCTTATCACCATTGGCTCGTCTCTGAGCGGGTGGTAGCAGCCCGCAATAACCCGCTGGTAGTCGAAGCAAGCACAGATGAAATTGCGCGAGTCGATAACGCACCGCAACAATTTCCTGAAATCGTAGGCTTCAGTCAGACGCTCGACATCGATGTCGCCATGCAGGACGTCAAGTTGTCGAAATTGCGTGGCAATTCCCAGAACCTGAAATTCGGTGCAGTGCAGGAAACTTCAGATGGTGGTTATGTCTACACCACCGAATTACGCTCCCCTGGAGCCACGGCTATGCGCGTGCAGTTCGCCGGCTTCAACCTGCCTGCCGGCAGCGCCATGTTTTTATATACCGAGGAAGGCCAGGTATTCGGCCCTTATACCGGCCGTGGCCCGCTGGATAGTGGCGAATTTGACTCCAACACGCTGGCCGGCGATGCCATTACCCTGCAAGTCCGGCACACGGGTGCAGCCACGGATAAAGTGATGCGCCAGACACGCTTCCGTATTACCGGATTGGGGCATATCCGGCCGCGATTCATGGCAGGCGAATGCGGGTATAACGCCGAGTGTGTGGTCAACGCTGAATGCGCCTCAGATCCTGCGGTCAGCTCCGCCGAAAATGCAGTCGCACATATGTTATTCCGCTCCGGCGGCAGCTATTACATCTGCTCGGGCGGGCTGATCAACGACAACGACAGCAGCAATGCCCTGCCGCTGTTTCTCACTGCCAATCATTGCCTCAACAGAGCGCGTGACGCCAGTACTCTTGAAAACTTTTTCCGGTTCACAGCCTCCGCTTGTGGCAATACTTCACTTTGTAATGCCAGCTACACCGCCCTTCGGTCCACATTCCCGCGCACCATGGGTGCCAATATTGTCTCCACCGGCCGCAATGCTGATTACACCCTCTTAAGACTCGCCGAACCGGCTCCCGCCGGGAGTGCGTTTCTGGGATGGACAGAGGCCCCGGTTGCATTCAGCAATGGCACTGATCTGTTCCGCATCAGTCACCCAGGGGGCGCACCACAGTCATTCTCAAAGCACGAAGTCGACACCAGTGCCGGTACCTGCACAGCATGGCCACGCGGTGACCGCATTTACAGCCGCGACGTTATTGGAGCCACAGAAGGTGGTAGCAGCGGATCGCCGGTGGTGAACAGTACAGGTCAGGTTGTCGGGCAACTCTCAGGAGCTTGTGGCACCAACGTGAACGACAACTGCGACGCTGTGAATAACGCTACTGTGGACGGTGCGTTTGCATCGTATTTTGCGAGCATTGAGACGTTCCTTGATCCCGGTAACGGTGGGGGCTGTACGATTACCCAGAATCCGGAAACGAGCTGTTCCGACGGTATTGACAACGATTGCGACGGCAACATTGACGCTGCAGATTCAGACTGTGCGACGGGCGGGCTTCCTACCGGTGCCGCCTGCTTTGTTAATGGTGACTGCGCTTCCAACAGCTGCAAGGGCAAACCTGGTGCCAAGGTTTGTAAGTAACTCTGCCTTTGCAATCGAGCAAAAACGCCGCAGCCTGGCTGCGGCGTTTTTCATTCAAACTTCACAATGGGCCAATCCAAGAAAGCGCTGATCAATTGCTACCGGATTGTCATCCTGTACCAGAAGCTTCGAGTAACTCTGGGTTGCCCGAAGCTTTGCCGCCGAACTTTCAGAACATTTAGCGAACCTCGCCCCCGGGGTTCTCCTACCGTCCGGCACTACAGACTGATCTAAAACATTCAGGAACTGAGCTTTTGATCCAGCGATCCTTTGCCGGCACCATCGATCATCAAGGCCAGCGAACAGGCCATTAGCAACACGGCCCATTGGTAACCACCCTGACCAAACATGCCAGCCTCGAGATGTACCATGGCTGCCGCAATCAGCATGGCAAATGCCAAACCGGCCGCCCACACGCGCGTCAGCAATCCAATGATCAGCAAAGCACCGCCACCAAACTCAAAAAAAGCCACTAGGAATGCCGCCACGGCCGGCAAGGGCACGCCCAATGAAGCCAGAAAACCGGCGGTACTCTCGAGGCCACCGTCGCCAGTGATACCAAATTTGGGCGCACCGTGGCCCATAAACACAATTCCGGTCACAACGCGCATAACAGCTACGCCCCATCCCGCTTCGGTCTGCATCAGTGATTTAAGATTCATTTTTCTACCCTCGTTGAAAAGAAAACTTCTGGCTTGCTCTCCATTGTTGTTGAGCGCAGCGCAGCGTGCAAGCAGGCAAAAGCAAGCATTGGGCTAAAGCGAAGAAAAATGTTGCCGCAGGCCCTTCACTATTGCGCTGCTTTGAATATACTTGGCACTCAAACCAGTCGGCGCTGTCGGCGGGTTTTCCCTGTTGCAAAGCAGTCCCGCCCCGGCTCGGGAACGGCCCGTTATGTTGGAGCCTGATGCATGAATCTGAGTACTGAACGATTCCGCCTGGATGGCACGGTCATTGACTTTGACCTGGTCCGGAAGCGCTCAGTACGCCGCAACATTCACGTACGTTTCGAGGATGACGGCCGCATGCGGGTGACCGCGCCATTGCGGGCCAGCCGCAAGAGCATCCACCTGGTGCTCAGCGATATGCATGACCAGATCGTTGAGCTACGTAAACAGGTACGTCTGATCAACCGCGACGTGGAGCCTGTGCGCTTTCGGCAGGGTTCCCGGCATCTCTACCTGGGCCGTTGCTACAGCCTCGACATCTGGCGCAACCCTAATGAGCAACCCCACGTGATTCTGCGTACCGATCACATTGAGGTGCATGTGCGCGAATGGGGTGAAGCTGCAGTGCGGGATACCCTGTGGCAGTGGTACCGGATGCAGGCCCAGGGATATTTCTGGCAACGCATGTGCCAGTTCAGTTCTTCAGCCAAATGGCTGGCACCCATCCCGTTCCAGCTTAAATTGCGCCGCATGACGCGCAGTTGGGGCACCTGCGCCACCAGTGGCCTGATTACGCTTAACCCCTTACTGATCAAGGCCCCGCCACAGTACGTGGATTACGTTATAGCCCATGAAATGTGCCATTTGCTGGAACACAATCACGGCCCGCGTTTCTACCGTCTGCTGGAAAAACTGATCCCTAACTGGGAAACCCTGCGCAGCGCTTTGAACGAACGCTCGCATAACTATTTGCGCTGGTAGCTGGGTAATTACTGCCGGGATGCCGCAACCTCCCGGCTATTAGCGCAAAAGAGGGTGCTAGAACCGGTAAATGGCTTTCACGTACCAGTATCCACCATTGAACCCGAAAGGTGCTGCACGACGTGAATAGGTAAACACGCCCGGGGAATCAACAATTCCGGGGATGCTACCGCCTCTGGTCTGGCCGATCATGTTCCGATCCGGTGTTGTGTCGGTCACATTATTTACACCTGCCTGAACAGAAAAGCCGGAATCATCAAAAGCGTATTCCACCAAGACATCCGGAAACCACTCGGAACCGAAAGTCTGGCGTGAGTTGCTGCCTTCCTCAATGGTGTATTCACCGTAATAGTTGATCCTGCCCAGAAGCAACCAGTTCCCAATGGCATATGATCCAGTTGCAGAGGCCCGATTCTCTGGCTGCCATTCCTCAATGATGGAGCGATCCTGCGAAGTGAAGATCACGCTCTCCAGCCCCGCCAGCAGTCCATCGGTATTTACACTGCCGGAAACTTCAGTGGATATGAAAGCAGCGGACGCATCAAACCGGAACATACCTCCATTATCCAGCGGTCTGGACCATTTCATCACGGCCTCAAAACCAGACGTTTCGGTTTGGCCGGCATTGGTGAAAAATTGGGCAGCACCAATGTTGTTGGCCAGCAGTACATTCCGGACTTCCAGTGGGATAGCGGGATTGGTGGCGGAGATAGCGCCCGATATCACGATGCGATCTTCAATGTCCACCTGGAAATAATCCAGAGTGAAATTCAGGTTTTCAGTGGGGTCCCAGATAAAACCAATTGAATAGTTGTCCGATTGCTCTTCCTGCAGTTGCGGTATGCCCAGTGCCCGTGCCACCGCGCTATCATTGCGGAACGTTCCGCGCTCTTCCGGAAAAAGCCCGTCGCTGCCGGGCCGTGAAACAAACTGGGTACTGATACTGTTGAAGAATTGCTGTTGCATGCTCGGTGCCCGGAAACCGGTGTTGGCCGCGGCCCGCAAAGCAAACGACTCAGTAGCATCAAAACGCCCGCTGACTTTCCAGTTGGTGGTGTTGCCGAAATCGCTGTAGTCCTCGTAGCGCAGGGCGCCCGTCAGCAACAAACGGTCGGTGACCTGGGATTCCACATCGGTATAAAGAGCCCAGCTGTCGCGACTGCGATTGACTGCTTCTGCCGGTGAAAAACCGCGAAATACCTGGAACCCCGGCGCATAGGCCTGACCGGTGAAGGGATTTCGCTGCCCGCCATCCTGATAGGATACGGGTTCTCCCGGTTCGATCTGGTAGCCCTCATCCCGATACTCGGCACCCCAGGCCACGTTGACTGGAATTTGCCCGCCGTCATACAGCTTGCTGGCATCGAAATTGAAGGTTGTCTGATCCAGGGCCAGCGTTCCTGCATCGGCCGATGTAGGACTGTTTGCGCCAAAAGAAGCATTCAGGGAATTGCTGATCAGGAAACCGAATTCGTTATCCCCATAGCCGGCACTGAGGTCAAAGCCCCAACCGGCAGCCGTATCCCAGCGATAACCGGCAAACAGACTGAAATCCTCAATATCGCTATTGATCAATGGCAGGAATCCGTCCGGGTAAATGGACAGAACATTTCCGGTAGGATTGCTGGCGGTACGGGTAAAACCACCCGATTGGTTATCGCGGGTTGAGTAAGTCAGGAAACTGTAAAGCTCGCCACTGCCTGCGTTAATGGCCATGTTGGCAGCGAAGGCATGCTGTTGGTTATCGGCATCGCCGATGCGGAAATTCAACCGATTGAAAGTGGCTTCGCGCGGATCAAGGGTGGTAATTGTAGTACAGCCAAAATCAATATTGGTGCCATCGGTGCAGGGATATTGGCGTGTGCCATCCAGACCGGCCCGATTGGTTGCTCCCCGGTCACGGTACTGGTAAGTGAGGTTCAGAAAACCATCACTGCCCAGTGCAAATCCCGAATTGACATTCGCCACCCAGGTTTCCCCATCACCTTCATAGGTCTCGCCATATTCCAGGCTCGCAATGCCATCGGTAGCGGAGTCCTTCAGGATAATATTTATTACACCTGCGATTGCATCCGAACCATACTGAGCGGCCGCACCATCTCTCAAGACCTCCACTCGTTGCACAGCTGAGATGGGGATAGCGTTCATGTCAGTACCCGCAGTACCTCTGCCCACTGAGGTGTTTACATGAACGAGTGCGCTGTTATGGCGGCGTTTGCCGTTAATCAACACTAGAGTTTGGTCCGGGCCCAATCCCCGTAAGGTGGCGGGTCGCAGGGCGTCCGTACCATCGGAGATTGTGGAACTGGAGAAATTAAAGGAAGGCGCAGCAGCCTGTATGGCTCTGCCCAATTCCGTAGCGCCCGTGTTGGTGAGCATCTCGTTTGTCAAAACCGAAACCGGGACAGGTGCATCATCTGCTGTCGAGAATCTCGCACGGCTACCGGTGACCACAATCTCTTCCAGTACCGCATCTTCTTCTTGTGCCACGGTTGTCTCAGACCAGAATCCCATGATGATCGCGGAACTGGCCAGAAAAACTAAGGTAAAAGTCGATTGTTTATTCATCGTTTGGCTTTCCTTTGCTATCGTTTGAAGCAATGTCCACTGCTACCGGTGGAATTGCTAAATTTTTGTTAAACAGCATTGACACCATACTCCCTTCCTGGCGTGAGTGGCAAATGCCCTGGGTAGATGACGTGCAAAATTCCGTGGGCAGTTCTCGCGCAAATCCCGGGACAAAAGCCTTACAATGGTTTATGGGAAATCGCTTATCAAAAATCTACACCCGTACGGGTGACAAAGGCACTACCGGGCTGGGTGACGGCGCACGCGTAGACAAGGACAGCGTTCGGGTAGAAGCCTACGGTACGGTTGATGAGCTGAATAGCACGGTGGGCCTGGTTCTGGCTTCTGAACTGCCGGTGGATATTCGCGTCTGTCTGACGCGCATCCAGCACGAACTGTTCGATCTCGGCGGCGAATTGTGCATGCCCGGAACGGTACTGATTCCGGATTCTTATGTGGCCGATCTTGAACAGGATCTGGATGCAGCCAACGCGGATCTGCCACCTTTGAAGGATTTCATTCTGCCCGGTGGTTTCGAGGCCGCAGCGCGCTGCCACCTCGCCCGAACCGTCGCCCGCCGTGCCGAGCGCCGCGTGGTCAGCCTGGCACGAGTGGAACAGGTCAATGAAGTATCGGTGCGCTACCACAATCGCCTGTCTGATCTGTTGTTTGTGTTTGCCCGGGTATTGGCACGCGCCAATGGTAAATCGGAAGTGCTCTGGCTGCATGGCGACAAGCGCCTGCCATCAGCAAAATAATGTAGGAGCGAGCGCAGCTCGCGACGTGAGCGCCTGTGTCCGCAGCTTCGCGGCTTCCTACATACCCTTGTTCAGCAACTGAATAGCTGCATCTTTTTCCAGCCATTGCTGATTGATCCAGGCTTGTAGTTCGCTTCGGAAAGTCCCGTCCGCGCCAAACTCACGTCCCCGCAATTCGGCAGGTATTTCCCGTTGCTGTGCTCGCACAACAATCTTCGGAATCTGCCCTGAAACCAACTCCCAAAAAGTGGGCGGCGCCGCATCAGCCCTGGCACCTGGATAAACGATGGTCACATCAATCAAACCATCCAACTGGTCACCCAACGCGTATAACACCTGCCCTATGCCGCCTATTCGCGGTTTGAGTAAACTTTGGTAAGGGCTGTGGGATTCCTGACGTTTCTGTTCAGAAAACCGGGTGCCTTCCGGAAAGCTCATCATGGCTACAGGAATTTCGCGGAATTTTTCGCAGACTTTGCGAGCGTTCTCCAGGTCTTTGCCTCTAAGTCCCGGGTTGCTAGCAATCTGGGCCTTGCTGTAACGCTGCAGGAAAGGAAAATCCAGCGACCACCAGGCCAGCCCCAGAAAAGGCACCCAGAACAACTCCTTCTTCAGGAAAAAACGCAGCAGGGGCAAGCGCCGGTTGAAGCAGCGTTGCAGCACCAGGATGTCTACCCAGGACTGGTGATTACAACTGACCAGATAACAACCCCGATAGTCCAGCTGCTGTGGAATCTGGATATCCCAACGGGTCTGCCGCAACAGGGCAAACACGCCGTTGTTAATGATCACCCAGAGTTCAACCAGGCCGGCCACCCAATGGCGCACCTGGGCACGCGAATTTGTGGTGGGAGCCACGAAACGAAACAGGCCGCCGATACATACCAGTGTGGAGAAAATAATGGTATTCAGCCCGATGACCAACAGGGCTGCGGCGCCTGTCAGGGCCGTGCGAATGTGCTTCAACCCGGAAAGTCCATCAGGAGGCGCGATGATCGCGAAAAGATTTGGCTCCACAAGGGATTATCTGACGGAACGCAATACCGCGCTGTATTGCAGACTGAAGAGAATTCCTTGTGAATCCAAAGATAGAGCGAGGGCGTGTCTGCTAATGGACTTTCCGGGTTCAAAATCAGCTGCCGCTGGGGAAGGTATACCTGGCCTTTTCCCGCACGCCACCCGTGGGCCAACGCTGGGTGATGGTTTTGCGCCGGGTATAGAAAGTCACCGAGTCCGGGCCGTAAGCATAGAGGTCACCAAACAGCGACCGCTTCCAGCCCCCAAAGCTGTGGTAAGCCACGGGCACCGGCAGAGGTACATTGACTCCCACCATCCCCACATTGATGTTGTCGCTGAAATATCGTGCAGCCTCGCCGTCACGGGTAAAGATGCAGGTGCCATTGCCGTATTCATGGGCATCGATCAAGTCCATGGCCTCTTGCATGTCAGCAGCACGTACCACGCACAAGACTGGACCAAAAATTTCGTCCTGGTAAATCTTCATCTCCGATGTGACACGATCGAACAGTGTTCCGCCCAAGAAAAAGCCCTGCTCGTAACCTGCGACTTTCAGGCCACGGCCATCTACCACCAGCTCCGCGCCTTCTTTCACACCCAGATCGACATAGCCACGCACACGATCGCGGGCCTCGGCAGTAACCAGCGGGCCCATATCGTTGTTGTTGTCGCACCCGGCACCCACTTTCAGACCAACCAACTGCTCTTTCAACTTGCTGACCAGTTCATCGGCGGTTTCCTCGCCGACGGCAACGGCCACAGATATGGCCATGCAACGCTCTCCGCAGGAACCATAGGCCGCACCCATCAGGGCTGAAACGGCATTGTCGATATCGGCATCCGGCATCACGATGGCGTGGTTTTTGGCTCCGCCCAGGGCCTGCACCCGCTTTCCGTGCGCGGTGCCGGTGCGATAGATGTACTCGGCAATGGCTGTTGAGCCAACAAAGGACACAGCCTGCACGCGCTTGTCCGTGAGCAGAGTATCCACTGCTTCCTTGTCGCCGTTGACGATATTGAACACGCCATCGGGCACGCCTGCTTCTTTCAGCAGCTTGCCAATGAACATGGGCGCGGATGGATCGCGCTCTGAAGGCTTCAGCACAAAGCAGTTGCCGCAGATCAGTGCCATGGGATACATCCACATGGGCACCATCGCAGGGAAATTGAAGGGGGTGATACCTGCGACTACTCCCAATGGCTGGAATTCGCTCCAACAGTCGATGGCAGGGCCGGCATTCTTGCTGTGCTCGCCTTTGAGCAATTCAGGTGCACCGCAGGCGTACTCTACAATTTCAATTCCACGCTGCAATTCGCCCAGTGCATCGTGCAAAACCTTGCCGTGCTCTTCGGATATCAGCGCAGCAATTTCATTTGAGTGCTGCTCCAGAAGTTCTTTGAAGCGAAACATGATGCGCGCGCGTTTTTGTGGCGGGGTATCCCGCCATGCGGGGAAAGCCTGTTCAGCGGCAGCGATGGCCTGTTCAACGGTGGCCTTGCTGGCCAAGGCGACTTCACGCACCACATCGCCAGTGGCTGGGTTATAGACGGGCTGGCTGCGGCCGGCACTGGCAACCATTTCACCATTGATGAAATGCCCGATGCTGTCGATGTTGTCGAGCGCTTGCGCTGCTTCTGTGTTCATCTCTGTTTCCTCGTAAAAACCAGGCTCAGCGCCTGACCTCACATTTGCATTCTGATTGAATCCCGCCCGTACCCCCATGCCCGAGAGCGGCCTCCTACATCTGACCGCTAACCGATGCTGTTCATTACCTTGCGGATTACTTCGAACGATCGGGTCATTTCTGCCGGTTTGGAGTTCAGGAAAGGCGCAAATTGAAGTGTATCCATGCCGTTGCGAATGACCTGGTCCTCATCCCAGAAACATTTCTTGTGCATTTCGGTACCGCGTGCACCCGGCGCTCCTTCGCGGGAGTGCATTTCGATGGAACCCATCAAGCCGAAGTTACGTACATCTTTGACCATGGGATGATCATCAAAGGAATGCAGGCAAGCTTCGAAATGCGCTTCCAGCGAACGTGCCTGTTCGAATGTGCCCTCAATCTCGTAAGTCTCCATGGCAGCGATGCCCGCGGCGGCAGCAACAGGATGGCCTGAATAGGTGTAGCCGTGGAACAACTCGATCGCCCCCGCTGGTCCCTGCATAAAAGCGTCATACACTTTATCTTGCACAAACACTCCACCCATGGGAATGACGCCGTTGGTGAGCCCCTTGGCGGTAGTAATGATGTCGGGCGTAACGCCAAAACGCTCAGCGCCGAACGCTGCACCCACGCGGCCGAATGCCGTTATGACTTCATCAAATATGAGCAGAATGCCGTGGCGGTCACAGGTTTCGCGCAGTTTTTCCAGATAGCCCACTGGCGGGGGCAACACCCCAGTTGAACCGGCCACCGGCTCCACGATCACCGCCGCAATATTGCTGCCATCGTGCAGGCCGCACAGGCGCTCCAGATCATCCGCCAAATGCGCACCCCAGGCTGGCTGCCCACGGCTGAAGGCGTTGTGTTCCAGATCCCAGGTATGGCGCATATGGTCTACCGCAGGCAGCAGATTGGAGCCGAAGGCTTTGCGATTGGGCGACATGCCACCTACTGACATTCCACCGAAATTCACACCGTGATAACCGCGTTCGCGACCGATGAAGCGGGTGCGATGGCCTTCGCCGCGCGCACGGTGATAACCCAATGCAATCTTCAGTGCGGTATCTACGGACTCGGAGCCCGAGTTCGTGAAAAACACCCGATTGATGCTTTCAGGCGCCAGAGCCGTGACTTTTTCGGCGAGCTCGAACACCCGATCGCTGCCACCCTGAAAGCCCAGACAGTAATCCAGCTTTGCCACCTGTTTCTGCACGGCTTCAACAATGCGCGGATGGCAATGGCCCAGACCGCTAGTCCAAAGCCCGGAGAAAGCATCGTAAGCTTTGCGGCCATCGGCTGTCAGGTAGTAATGGCCTTCTGCTCCCACGATGATTCGGGGCTTCTGTTTGAAGTCCCGATTCGGTGTGAATGGCATCCAATAGGCATCAACTGCCGCGGCGGAAACTGACATGGCGAACCTCTGATCTTTGCAGGCAAAAACGGATGTTTATTATATTTAACATCCTATCCGGCTGGCCAGTGAAATTTTGCCAACAGCATGGCTGCTGGCAAAATCAGGTTCCCGCTACTACGCTCATTTACGCCTCATCACACGGCTTCAACATCACAGCCAGGGCTGGTGCCACATGCAAAATCATCAGGGAAACGATACGGTGACTGATACGATCCCGCGAGCATCGTTTTGAAACACGCCATCTTCAATCTTGTAAATGCCGCTTTGATCGGTACCCACCAGACGGCCGTCGAGGGTGACATGATCACTGATGACATACTTTCCGCCGAGGCCGTAGTTAAGGTAGTCCGGCGCACCGAAGGGCAGTCCTTCACCGTAACTGAATACGTCACCAAAGCTGTAACCGGCATAACCGAACACTCCGAAACCACTGTCCCAGTCATGGGCAACTCCACCATCCAGATACCAGCCGCTGGCTCCAAAGCCGGCAAAGTCGTCGGAGTAGGACAGCTTGACGCGGAACAGGCTCCAGCTCAGGCCGGCATAGATTTCCAGGAAATCAGCGTCGCTCAGGCTGGGATAGTCGTAATACAGGAAACCCACATCATAGTTGACGCCGCTGTCGCCAAATTCGCTGGTGTAGCCCAACACCCAGTCCACTTCAATGTCAGCATCGCTGGCCGGACCCCAGTCCAGCGACGAAGCCCACACTGAGCCATAAAGTCCGCTCTCGTGAGAATAAGCCGCACTGCCCTGCAGCGCCCAGTCTCCATCAGTTTGTGAATAGCCGCGGTAGTCGTAGTCCGAAACAACGGTCACGGCACCGGAAAATTGCGCTCCTGCTAAGGACGAAACTGTTAGTAACAACAGCACTGCGGCGGCTTTCCCCATAAACCCCAAGACTGGCCCGTTGCCTTTCATGACTGCCTGCTCCCCGCCAGGTTTTACTGGCTGCTGATTGAATTATCATGGAGAGCTTTTGCAATTGCCGTGCCACTGACTGTTTTCTTTTTATTTCCAGAAAGTTAGCTCATTCTGCGGCACCGGCATCTGGGCGCCTGAAATGCCAAAGTGGTGCAGCCCCGCGACCCATGCACCGGAGGGGAGCGTTGTCCCTCCCGCTTTGTGATGCTGGGTCCACGTGGGTCACGCAATGTGACCGCCGGGTAGAATTTTGTAGCGATCTGTCTGTTGATTCGGCATACATCTTCGTTGCAACCTCGTGCCCCCTTACCCGCCGCGCTGCAAAAGCCCGGTCGATAAAGTGCTCGGCGGCTATCAGGGCCTACGATCCCGGGCCTGGGTCCAGCAAAGCTGGACTTCCCTCGTTCCTTGGTCGTTCCGGCGACCGGCCCGAAACGCTTGGATCGCTCTCGCAGGGGCGACCGAGGACCGAGGGCAGCCCGAAGGGCCAAGGACCAGAATCGGAAGCTCTTACCGCCGTCGGGCTATATTTGAAATGGGTCCAGTAACGGCGGTCACAGGACGTGACCGCCGTTCAATACTAGTCATACGTTAAGCAACAGGAATTCGCGTTCCCATGAGCTGATCACTTTCTGGAACTCAGCGTATTCCGCCATCTTGACCGCCTTGTAGCACAGCACAAATCGCGGGCCCAGGATGTCGATCAATTCCTGGCAGGCGTCCAGGTGACGGAAGCCCTCTTCAATCGTGAGCGGCAGGCCGTAGGGCAAATTGTGCGCACTACCGATGATTTCGGGGGTTGGATCAATCTGGTTCTTGATACCCAGGTAACCCGTCGCCAGCATCGCAGCAATCGCAATGTAGGGGTTTACATCCGCGCCACTCAGACGGTGCTCCACACGGCGGTTTTCCGGATCAGAGCCGGGCACGCGCAAACCCACCGTGCGGTTGTCTTCCGCCCAATGCGGGTTGATTGGTGCTGAACCGCCCGGCTGCAAACGACGGTAGGAGTTGATGTTCGGTGCAAAGAATGGCACCGCCGCATTCATGTATTTTTGCTGGCCGCCTATGAACCAGTAGAACAATTGCGAAGGCGTTCCATCTTCATTGCTGAAAATATTTTTGCCATCCGTGGTGCTGACCACACTTTGATGCACATGCATGGCGCTGCCCGGCTCTTCTTCGTGCGGCTTGGCCATAAAGGTGGCAAAACACTTGTGGTTGATGGCCGCTTCGCGCACCGTGCGTTTGAACACAAATACCTGGTCCGCCAGATCCAGCGCATTACCGTGATGGCACGCCGGTGCAGATGGCTCCGCGCAATGTGTTGAAGTCGGTGCTCAAATTATTCGATGATGAAGGATGGGCTCCGGTAGTGGCACCCGAGCTGGAATTCTACCTGACCGAAATGAACAAGGATCCAGATTACC
>JBGTHE010000138.1:0-1720 GCA_041746335.1 Lysobacterales bacterium
AGGAGTTGTCCAGTGTACCTGGCATCAATCAACAACTGGCGGAGCAGATTTACCGGGCATTGCATTGAGCCGCACAAATGAATTATTCAGAGCTTCATTAGTTGACGCAGTCTGCGATAATACAGCCCTGTTTACGCCCAAGGATTACACATGACCCCGACTCTGCCCACCATGCTGACTCTCGTACGCATAGCCCTGGTGCCGGTTCTGGTCATACTTTTCTATCTGCCGTTCCACTGGTCGAACATTGCGTGCGTCGTTGTATTTGTTGCCGCTGCGATAACCGATTGGGCCGATGGCTATATCGCCAGGCGGCATGGACAGATGTCACGTTTTGGCGAGTTTCTGGATCCGGTGGCTGACAAGATCATGGTCGCGACTGCGCTGATCCTTCTGGTACAGAGACAGGAACATTATGAAGCGGTTTTCGCCGTTGCTGCGGCCATTATCGTGGGGCGGGAAATCACCATATCGGCTTTGCGTGAGTGGATGTCAGAAATAGGCGAACGCAACCTGGTCAACGTATCCTGGCTGGGGAAAACCAAAACCGGTTTCCAGATGACGGCCATCGGTTTTATGCTGTATCAAGACAACATGGGCTGGATTCCGATCGTGCTGATTGGGGAGTTATTGCTTTACACCGCAGCTGCCCTGACCCTTTGGTCCATGTGGACTTATCTGAAGTCCGCCTGGCCCGCTATAAGCAATCAGAAGCACCACGACCCCAGCGCTTACCCGGGCAATCGAAGATCCGCGACTTTCACTACGGCGTCGACAGCGGATTCGCTCTCAACGAAAGCCCCGGATTGAACGCTGAACACATGAATCAGGTAGCAGAGCGCAGAAACTCAACCGCTGTCCGGATTGGCAAGGTTTGGGTGGGCGGAGATCACCCTGTGGTGGTGCAATCGATGACCAACACCGACACCGCAAATGCGAAGTCAACAGCGCAGCAGATTGCGGAGTTGGCCAGGGCTGGTAGTGAACTGGTGCGTATCACGGTCAATACCCTGGAAGCCGCGCAAGCTGTGCCGGAAATTGTGCGCCGGCTGGAAATGATGTCCTGCGACGTGCCGTTGATTGGTGATTTTCATTACAACGGCCATCAGTTGCTGACGGCTGTACCCGACTGTGCACGTTTGCTGGCCAAGTACCGCATCAACCCCGGTAATGTCGGATTCGGGCGGAAACGCGATGACCAGTTCGCGACCATTATCGAACTGGCCATCCTGCATCAGAAACCGGTTCGAATCGGTGTGAACTGGGGCAGCCTGGACCAGTCCCTGCTGGCCAGACTGATGGATGAAAATGCGGCCAGCGCCAGTCCACAGGATGCCCAGGCAGTGATGCGCGAAGCGCTGATTCGCTCAGCCCTGGACAGTGCAGGTCAGGCGGAAGCACTGGGCTTGCCGCACGATCACATCATTCTGTCCTGCAAAGTCAGTAATGTGCAGGACCTCATTTCCGTTTATCGATCAATTGCAAGTCGGTGCGATTATGCCCTGCACCTGGGCTTGACCGAAGCCGGCATGGGCAGCAAGGGCATAGTCTGCTCCACTGCTGCTCTGGCTGTGCTGCTGCAGGAAGGTATTGGCGACACCATTCGCATCTCCTTGACCCCTGAGCCGGACCAGTCCCGTACCGATGAGGTCATCATTGCCCAGGAGTTGCTGCAAAGCATGGGTCTGCGCGCTTTTGCGCCCATGGTCACAGCCTGTCC
>JBGTHE010000139.1:0-1865 GCA_041746335.1 Lysobacterales bacterium
GCGATGGCGATATCTGTTATCCGCCGCAGTCCCGTACCCTTACTTTTGAAATGCCGGCGGCTTCGCAGGCCATCGTCGGCCAGATCACGCACTCACAAGTCAGTCAAGCACAAAGCCAGCAAACAGAGGCCATTCAGGCAAAAGAAATTCAGGCAAAGGCTTCGCAATCCGGATCGGCTTCTGCTGCGTCCGTTGCAGTCAACCAGTCCGGAGCAGTGCCCGTCAGCGAGCAGGATAGACTCGCCAGCCTTTTAACCGACAACCCCACACGCGCTTTGTTGGCCTTTTTCCTGGCCGGCATCCTGCTCGCCTTCACACCCTGTGTCTTTCCCATGGTGCCAATACTCTCCGGCATCATCGCGGGGCAAGGTTCACAGCTGACCAGCCTCAAGGCTTTCTGGCTATCACTGGTGTACGTGCTGGCCATGGCGGTGACTTACACCGTGGCCGGCGTACTGGCTGGTCTGTTTGGTCAAAACCTGCAGGCAGTATTCCAGAATCCCTGGATCATCAGCGCCTTCGTATTGATTTTCATCGCACTGGCGCTGAGCATGTTCGGCTTCTTTGAACTTCAGTTGCCGGGTCGACTGCAAACCCGCCTGGCCGAGGCCAGCGGCAAACAGCAGGGCGGCAGTCTGCTCGGTGTTGCGGTCATGGGCTTCCTTTCAGCGTTGATTGTTGGCCCCTGTGTGGCCCCGCCCCTGATGGCCGCGCTGATTGTGATTGGTGCTTCGGGCGATGCCTGGCTGGGCGGTAGTGCGCTGTTCGCACTTTCAATGGGCATGGGCTTGCCGCTGATTGCCTTTGGCGTATCGGCTGGCAAACTGGTCCCGCGCGCCGGCGCCTGGATGAACGTGGTGAAGAACGTGTTCGGTGTGGGCTTGCTGGCCCTGGCCATCTGGATGCTGGAGCGAATCCTGCCCGGCGGTATCATCATGCTGCTTTGGGGTATGCTGGCTATCGCATGTGGTGTCTACCTGGGGGCGTTTGATGCAATCGCCGCGGGAGCTTCAGGCTGGAAACGCCTATGGAAGGCGCTGGGCCTGGTGCTTTTACTGCTGGGCGCGGTAGAAATCATTGGTGCTGCTGCCGGGGGTGATTACTGGCTGCGGCCTTTGCAGGGTTTCCAATCCGCGGGCCACGATGCTGCGGTCGAGCAAACCCCATTTCGCCGTATCAAGTCGGGCGAAGACCTGCAGGCAGCCGTGCAACAGGCAAACGCAGCGGGCAAAGGCGCCATGCTGGATTTTTACGCCGACTGGTGCGTGGAATGCATTCGCATGGAGCGCAACACTTTCCATGAGCCACAGGTGCAGGCACTCCTGGTCGGTCTGCAGCCATTGCAGGCCGATGTAACCGCCCATGACGAAATCGATCAACAACTGATGAAACAATTCGGGATTATCGGCCCGCCCGCCATCCTGTTCTTTGATCGCAATGGCGTGGAAATGAAAGCCTGGCGGCTGGTGGGTTATTTCCCGCCGGATGACTTCGCCGCCCACCTGCAGACCGTGCTGGACGCGCAATGATTTTTTGCTTCGCGAAATTCCAGCGTGAAGGCAGCCTATTCCTGCCCCAACCCAGCAGTACCCAGCTGAGCGTCCGATGAGCCTGGCACAACGCCTGTTGCTGATTTCCATTGCGATTCTGGCGGGTGTCGCGGGTTCAATGACCTATCGCTGGTGGTCGCAAGGGGAGCCTGTGGCCGGACCCAGCCCCGAACTCGTTTCCGAGCTGGTCGCTGGGCCTGCAGCAGCCGGGCAGCCGAAGGACCTTGAGCTGATTGGCAGTCTGCGGCCCGACTACACCCTGGGCAGCAGCACCGGCGAGCGGGTTTCAGCTTCGGAGTTTGATGGCCAGGTGGT
>JBGTHE010000140.1:0-3687 GCA_041746335.1 Lysobacterales bacterium
GAATGGGTGATGCGTTGCTCTGGCTGCTTTCGAACTGTCCCGGCAATATATAGCTCGGTTGGAGTCGTATCATTGGAATGAAGTAAAGCCAGGTGTGCCCCGTCGGGTGACAAGGTCGGATGATGAATCCCCTCCAGATCGGTAATGGCTTTCGGCGTGCCGCCCCGCTCAGAGATCTTGTAGACCTGCCTTTCGTAAAGGCTTTTCTGCGTCGATACATAGAAGATCTGTCCGTCGTATCCCGCCATCCAGGCGGCACCAGATTCATCAACGACGCTCCACTCGCCCCGGGTTAACTGGCTGGCTTTTGAGTCGCCCAGGCGGAGCGCGTAGAGGTGATGCCGTCCATCCTTGTCTGAGATAAATACGATGCCTTGGCCATCGCTTTGCCACAGCGAATTCCAGGCCTGGCTGGTTCGCGTCGCCCGATGGTCGTGCCAGACTTGCTGGAGTTTTCGCGCTTCGCGGTCAACGACATAGATCCACCGGTGCTTCGCACTCTGCGGAAATTGATCGATCAGCAAACGGTCTCCGCTCGGTGACCAGGTGAAACTGGCAATGTCGCGATCGGTGTTTTCCGGCAAATCGAGCCTCCAGACCCGACTCTCACTTACAGAATACAGGGCCAGATCGCGAACATGATCGTTGTCCCCGGGATAGTCGCGCCGCAATGGTTCGGCGCGGGTTTCCTCTCCCAGGTAGTCCGGAATCAGGATCCGGCGAACCTGGCTTCGGTCGTCGATATACAAGGCCATATATTTGCTGTCTGGCGACCAGGAGTAACGGCTGATTTCGACATCAGGTCTTGAGAATCCAGGCCCGCAGCAAGTATTCAAGGGAGAGTTGCCGATTTTGGGCTGGGCGATCTTTGTGGCCTGTGTGAGCAAACCCGAGCTCTGGTCCAAAAGCCAGAGGTCTCCCTCTCGCAGGAAAGAGACGAATCGCCCGTCGGGTGATAAGGCAAGTGCATGGGCGGGTGATGCAGTCGTGAGAATCTTTTCAGGAGTACTTCCCAGCGGCTCGATTCGGTAAAGCTCATTTCCTGCCGCGAAGATCAACGAGCGGTCCTCTGGACCCCAGGCCAGATCGGAAACTGATGCGGGCCCGCCTTCTTTCCGGCCCACAAAATCGCCGATCTTTCTCAGGTTGCTGCCATCCGAGCCGACAAGCCAGACGTCCCGGCCCTGAGTCGCCTGGTCGTTCCACAAAAATGCCAATTGCCGACCGTCGCGGGACCATGTTGGGTTGATAGGCGATACCCCACCGAGATAAGGAGCGGACGTGATTCTTTCAATGCTGAGTTCGCGAGCGGAGGCAAGTGGACTAAGAAAGCCAATGATGACCGCTAACCCCAGTAGACCGCTTCTGCGCCAACGCCTTGCGGATAATTGTGCACTGTCAGGTCCTGTACGCATGTTAAGTTCTCATCTCAGTCGTGATGCTTGGGAGGTTGTTGTCGTAGTACGAAGGAAAGCTGCCACTGGCCGCTGTATGGCCGCGCTTGATGCAGAAAATTCCAAAGTATTGTTCAAGGCGTTGGTGCTGACTTCAGAATTGAGTAAGAATCACATCGATTTCGGGACGCCGCCGATTGCGGTACCGGCGTCGGGAGCCGGCTCGCAGCCGAAGAATGCCAGACACACGAAAACAGCGAGCCCGGTCTGTCTGTACGCCATTACAGTCATGTTGCGTCTTTCCTCGTGTCAGTTCGAATTCAAAAAAAGAGCCCCTGCGCGAGGCACGGGGCTCTTTCCAGGGCATTACCCATCAAGGCTGCCGTTTTTGCCGGACTAGCCGGCACGCCTAGAACGTATATCTGAGGGTGGCGCCATACATTTGCGGAGAACCGTAGAGGATACCCGCCGGCAGAAAGCTTGACCCCGGCCCGAAGACTTCCGTCTTATACACTTCGTCAGCCAGGTTCTCGACCCACAACGAGAACTGCCACTGCGGATTGGGCAACTGCAGCCCTATTCGGGCGTTAAGTAGCCAGTAAGATCCTTCACCCGCTGCGATTTGATTCGGCAGGATGAAATCCATCTCGCTGTTGTAGCTGAAATCGAACTGCGCGAATGGCACGAACCCGTTGCCGAATGTCCAACTGGAATCATAGCGGGCCGAACCTCGCAACATCAGGTCCGGTGAACGTATCATGTTGTTTCCTTCATAATCTCCATTCTGTATTTCAGCATTCATCACATTGATGCCTCCCCCGATTGAAAATTCCTCGGTTGCAAACCAGCGCAGGTCTAACTCACCGCCAATCACGCGGGCATCGCCAGCGTTGGCCAGCACAATCAGGCGCAGACCTTCGCGCTCAACCGCCGTCTGTGCCTGGAAGTCTTTGAAGTCGTAATAGTAGAAGGCTGCATTCAACTGCAGAGTACTATTAATTAACATGGATTTGAGGCCAATTTCGTAGGCAGTCAGTGTTTCTTCTTCGAACGGATAAAGTTGAGGCTCGTCGAAGGAAATAGACGCCGGGAAGCCTTTGCCGCGGAAGCCAGTGCTGATGCTGGCATACCACAACATATCATCCGACGGACGGAAGTTAACGCCGACTCGCCAGGTCAGCTCCTCAGATGACACCTCGTCGCCATAAAACGGCACGATCTGGGGCCCAGCGCCCACCATGTCGCCGGTGAATGTGAATGCGCGGTCCTCCGAGGTGAAGCGAGCGCCACCGACCAGTTGCCAATGATCCGACAGATCCCATTCAACCTGGCCAAAGGCGGCCAGGACATCGGTGTCCTGTGTGATCGTGTCGTTAAAGATGGCCGAAAAGAACTGGTGTTCAGAAAGCGTCTGTATATTTGAATTATAAAGATCTTCGTTCGAGTAAAACAAACCGGCGACCCAGTAAATATCCTCCCAGGAACTGTCAGAAGCGATACGAAGTTCCTGGGTGAAAACCTCCACGTCGTTGTTCAGTTGGCCGCCGATGACGATGAACGGGCCTCCTTGCTGCCCGAAACCCGACTGACGTTCGAACGAGCGGTATCCGGTGACCGACGTGACGTTGAACTGCCCCGGGCTCCACACCAGAGTGTTGGTAAGTCCATAGGCTTCCGCATCCACCTGGCTGCCCAGGCTGAAGTTTTTAATCGTGGTGCGTGGATCAGGGTTCGGGTCGGAAATGAAGACCACATCACCCCGATCGTTTGGATCAGTCACGAAGAGGTTTATGCCGCCAATGCTTACCGGAATTCGAGTACCGGTGCGCGAGTCAAATGCGATTGAAACGCACTCTTCATCATTACGCACACCCGTGGTAACAAAAGAACAGAACTGGGAAGGGTTCGCACGGCTCATATTACCCGCATGCTTGAAGCCCAGAACCTGAGAATCGTCGTCACCGTGGTCGTAAATGAAATAGTTCTCCACGTTTTCCGCCAGTTGCCACAAAGCCCCAATGCGGAACGCGGTTGTGTCGATGTCGCCATTGCGGCGAACCGGTGGACTCGAGAAGCTGGGATCGGAGTCACTGACGTAGTCGCTGAGGTCGATGGTCTGCCAGCCGTCCTCCAGTGCCACTTTGCCTGAAAAACGGATGGCGAAGGTATCGCTCAGCGGCAGGGTGAACGCACCCTCGATGTCGGTGCGGTTGCGCTCACCGTATGAAAGGTCAAAGTAACCTTCGCGGTCTTGACCAGGGCGAGTGGAAATGAAATTGACCGCGCCTGCCGT
>JBGTHE010000141.1:0-2202 GCA_041746335.1 Lysobacterales bacterium
CCAGGTACTCCTTCTCAATCGAGGTATCCTGCCCGATCAGCTGTTTCGCAATACGGCCATCCTGAGTGAGCACCAGCAGACCGGTCGAGTCGATGTCCAACCGGCCAGCCGGCGCGAGCCCACGCAGGTGCTGCGGTTGGAACCGCAGCGGCGACGGATCATTGGCCCAGCGGTTCTCGGGGCGGATCAACACCACGGCCGGTTCGTAACCATCCTCGGCTTGCCCGGAGACGTAACCTACAGGTTTGTGCAGCAGGATGGTCACTCGCTCGCTTTGCTGCGCTGTCGCCTCGCGAACGACCTCAATGCGCGCCTCGCGAGAAACCCGGACGCCGAGCGTGTCGACAATCTTACCGTCGACCTTCACCCAGCCTTTAGCAATCCATTGGTCGGCTTCGCGACGCGAACACAGGCCAAGTTCGCCCATACGCTTGGACAACCGTGGCATGCTGCTATCGGGTTCGCTCATCTCAGCTCCTGGCCAGGCGATAGTCTCAGTATTAGTCTCAGGGAATTATGGGCAGAGCTGGTAATTGAAACTGAAAATTTGTTCCTGTGCTGCTTCGTCAGAGCCCGAAATGCGAACTTTAAGCTCATCCCCCTCCCGCAGGTAGGTGATTTTTTGCGGAAAGTCATGTTCCGGGTTTTCCACAACCAGCTGATTCTCGCTGACGCTGGAAGCCACAAAGGTGGTAGCTGAACCGCCACCCGGTTGGGCAATAAAGCGCGTCACTCCTGCGGTTGTTTCAATGCGCATGAATTCAAAGGACACCACTTTGCCATTCACTATTGTCCGGCTCATGCCGATCATTTGGCCGCCCACATCCGACAACCAGGTTTCCTCCACTGACTGCTTCTCAGCAGTCGCACACCAGTCGCCGGAGAGCCAGTCAAGGTTCGTAGTTTGCGCCTCCGCAGCTTCAACAACCGTCCCGGCAGTTACCACAAACAGGCACGCGGGCAGAAATTTATTGGCAATCGGCGTCATTACGAGTACCTCTGTTTTTGTGATTCCATCTACCCCGATGGCTGCTGTGAAATCATAGTCCATCGTGGAGTTCCACCCAATATCCTGCTGGTAGATGGCAGTTGGAAACGCCAGCGGCGGCTCCTGTTTGCAACCCAGCACCGCAGTGCCATCCGACTGGCCCCGGAACAGGGATTGGATTGCATCGGCCACGCCGACAGTACGATGCAATTGGCTGCCGCCTTCGTGCGTGGCAGATCGTGAAACAGGCTTAAACCGCCAAAGCAGCCAGTCTGGCGCAAATATCCAGTTCGCGTACCAAGGGGTTGATCCAGGCGGTGGCTTGGTCAATCTCTTCCCGATTCCTTCGCAGGACGGACTGGAACTCCTGCTCGCGCAGCTTGGCGTTGTAAGGCTGGAGAGGGTTTTTGGCGTGGCTGAGCAGAACATCACCCGACATCCTGTCCAGCTCTTCGGCGGCAGGCTGATACTGAAAAAGCCGGCTGACCCGGTTCAACATATCCCTGGGTGCTTGCAGAAATGCCTCCATCGCCAGGGTGCGCACCCTGCCCGCATCGACGGCTTCCAGGCCCGTCAGGAAATTGTAATTGCAAAGCAGCCAAAGCAGCGCACATTGCTTCACAAAACCGAAGCGCCTGATATCCGCGAACATGGGGTGCTGTTGAAAAAAATTGCTGTCATGGCTGAATATGGCCAGGAGATCGGGAATTTTCCGCTGGGTTTCCTGCAGTTTTTTCAGGTTGGAGACGAGGAATTGCTGCAAACCTGAGTGCAGATACAGGCAATTGCCGCGGTGTGTATTCCGCAAGATTTCGGGTAGCAGGTTGTTGGCGACATTGCTGGCCTTGATCACCACCTTGTCGCCACGATCGTAATCTTTGGACAGCAACTGCAAGTGTGTATTCAGCAAACGATTCCAGTGGCCGGGCCTGATCAGTGCCGGATTGCGTTTTGCCGCACGCTGCAGGTCGGCCAAGCGGCGAACGATCTGCGGTTCCTTGAGACTGAAAAAGGCATCTGACTGAGCCAGGCACCGGGCCAGCAAGGTTGAGCAGACAAAGGCGTGATGAAAAATGTAATGCCGGTCGGGCCTGGGGCCTGGTTGGAGGTCGACCAGCTCGCTGAGGTGCTCTGTGGCTACCGTGAATTGGCCGCGGGCGAATCGTTCCAGGCGATTGTCCACGAAGGGCGCTTTGTCCAGCACGTCCTGGTTG
>JBGTHE010000142.1:0-2360 GCA_041746335.1 Lysobacterales bacterium
GCTACGGCTACCGCGAGCAGCAGGATGATTTGTGCCAGCTGTTCCATCATGATGGATGCTTACGGCCTCGTTCAGGTTTCAACCGTGTCAAACAAATTAGCCCCCGGCTTTGGATGATGCTTACATGCCTGCGAAAAGCCATGAGTTTTTTTATTCGGCACCATAAACCATTTCAGAAACAACATTCAGCATCATGCGGGTTTCCAGTTTGATGTTGTCCAGGCTCAGGCGTTCGTCATTTCCATGAATGCGCGTGAATTCCTCGATGGGCAGAATGATCGGCTTATAACCGTAGGCAGTGATATCCATATCCCGGAAAAAATGGCTGTCGGTGAATCCACTCACCACCGCTGGCACTACTCGCGCGCCGGGAAAGTATTCTTCTGTGAGGCTCTCAATCACCCGAAAAAGCTGAGTATCGGTAGATGAAACTGCGGGTGAAAAGCCCATGATTCGTTCAATGCTGATGGCATTGTCATCGATCAGCGTCACCAGTTCCTGCATGAAAGCTTCGGGGTCCTGCTCCGGTATTAAGCGGCAATCGAGCTGGGCGCTGGCGACCGGCGGCACCACGTTGATCTTGTTGCTGCCTTCCAGCATGGTGATGGAACACGTATTGCGCGTCAGTGCGTGTAACAGGGGGTTCGCCTCCTGCAGAGTTCGCAGATTGGCTTCATTAGCAGATGCTTCTTCTATATCGGCGAGTATGGACTTCAGCGGTTCGTCGTAGTCCTGCGCGATGGCGTTGAAGTACGCATCAACCGCTGGTCCGATCTCAGGTGTGAAGGCATGATCCTTGATATTAGACAAGGCCTGAATCAATCGCGTAACGGAGGAGGTTGCACGCGGCATGGAGCCGTGTCCGGGTACGTCGGTTGCCTCCAGTTTTAACCACAGTGGTACCTTCTGAGTCACTTCGACGTTGAACACCAAACGCTCCACGCCTTCCTTGCTCGTAGCTACACCACTGCCACCTTCGTTGATCACCATACCCACGCCTTCAAACAATTCCGGCCGGTTCTGGATCAGCCAGCCTGCGCCGAGAAGACCACCCGCTTCTTCATCCGCGGTCGCCATAAACATCAGGTCGCGGTTCAGTGGCTGATTGCGGCGGTGGATCTCCATGAAGGTAAGCAGATGTGCGATGCCCGATGCCTTGTCGTCAATTACCCCCCGTCCATACAGATATCCATCGCGGATCTCGCCACCCAGGGGATCGACCGTCCAGAACTCCTCATTGGCCGGTACTACATCCATGTGGTGCAGCAATATGAGTCCGGGCTCATCGCCACCTTCGATTTTCGCCCAGATGTTGGCGCGTCCCGGAGCGGACTCAGCCATCTCATAAGTGATTCCAGCCTCATCAAACAAACTGGCAATAAAACGCGCTGCCACAATTTCATTACCCGGAGGATTGACGGTATTCAGGCGCACATAGGCCTGCAATAACTCCACCGACTTTTGATCGAGCTTATCGGAACTGCTCGCAAGTGGCGTATCTGCCCAGGCGCCCGGAACAGAAAATACGAGCATACAAGCGACAGCATAAAAAAATGATCGGCACATAAAGGTTTCCAGAATGGTCAGGAGTAATTGGGTTGAATTTCCGGCCCATGTTACAAGGCTTTTGATGAGGGCAAGGCAGATACGGCATGTTCCGCCGCCAGCGCGCGAATGTAGGCTTCAAAGTCCGGATCTTCACCCAGCAACAAGCTATCCAGTACGTCACGGAAGTCTTCACGGGCACACCATTCACGCATGTAGTCTTCCCACGATCGCCAGTGCCGCAGCTTGGCGCCTTTCAGGCCATCTTCGTAAAGCAGCACATAGGCGCGTTCAAACAAGGCAATCAGCATGCTGAATATCACCATCATTCGCTCGGTCTGATCCTCGGTCAGAGCGGGGGTCCTGGTCATGGAAAAAAGATGCAGATCGGGGTGCTCGAGAACCACCCGCAAAAATTCCTGGTACTTTTCGGAGATCGATTCGTAAACGGCGTCCTCTTCATTCAGCCGCTCTTTGCGCTGCTCCAGGGCAAACACCACAATAGCCAGCGGCAAACCGATGACAGTGACAACGTAACTCAGCAATTCCCATACTTCGAGATTCATAACCGCTCCCCGCGTTCTGGCGCCCTGCGGGACTTAACCGCTCGTAGTCGAACAGTGTTAAGTCAGACAGATTGCTCGTTGAATCTTGCCAGAAAACCGGTGCGTTGACATGCGCGGACCCAGGCCGCTAGTCAGGCTCGGGCGGGTAACCCGTCATTAAATGATGACCGCTGATCCGGAACTGGAGCGAGAGACTTCAATGGCACCCTTTCACAATAAGCAGGATGTCTTACATATGCGCCCGGCGAC
>JBGTHE010000143.1:0-5098 GCA_041746335.1 Lysobacterales bacterium
GCAAAAGCCTTGAAACGCTGCGACATGAGTTGGCAAAAATTCGCACGGGTCGAGCGCATCCCAGCCTGCTGGAGCACGTTCAGGTAGACTATTACGGCAGCATCGTACCAATCAGCCAGGCGGCAAATGTGGCGGTGGAAGATGCGCGCACACTCAGTGTCATGCCTTGGGATAAATCCATGGTACAGGTCATCGAAAAGGCCATCCTGACCTCCGATCTCGGCCTCAATCCTTCAACTTCCGGCCAGGTCATTCGAATTCCTCTGCCACCACTTACGGAACAACGCCGCGTTGAGTTGGGAAAAGTGGTTCATAACGAAGGTGAGAATGCCAAGATCGCGATCCGCAACATCAGGCGCGATGCTAATGCCAATCTCAAAGAGCTCATGAAGGAAAAAGAAATCTCTGAGGACATGGAGCGCAAAGGCGAATCTGATGTACAGCAGATCACGGATGAAGCAGTCAAAAAAGTCGATGAGATGGTTGCCGAGAAAGAAAAAGAACTAATGGAAATTTGATACAGACCTCATACTGCTTCTGATGAAATCACGCCACCCAGTCTGCGGCCTACAAAATCTTGAATAACGAGCGCAAACTACCAGCACATATTGCCATCGTCATGGATGGGAATGGACGCTGGGCTGAAAATCGCAATCGACCACGAACCCTTGGCCACCAGGCTGGCTTGAGAGCATTGAGGCGGGTTGTTGAGCATTGCCGTAAGCGAGAAATAGCCGAACTGACCATCTTTGCGTTCTCCAGTGAGAACTGGAACCGGCCGACCCAGGAGGTCAATCGCTTGATGGATCTGTTCATGAAAGCGCTGGACAAAGAAACCAATGAGCTTCATGAAAACGGGATCAAGCTGGCTTTCATCGGTGATCTGTCTGCATTTTCCCCGGAAATGCAAAAGAGTATCGGACTCGCCATAGCCCAGACCCGCGAGAACCAGCGCATGCGGTTGAACGTTGCAGTTAATTATGGCGGTCGCTGGGATATCACCCAGGCAGCCCGGTCGCTGGCTGCCGCCTGTGCCCGCGGGGAAATAAATCCTGAAGACATCAGCGAGTCCGATCTAGCAGCAAGAATGATGCTGAACGGTCGTAGCGATCCTGATTTGTTCATACGGACCGGTGGCGAAATGCGCATCAGCAATTTTCTATTGTGGCAATGCGCATACACCGAATTTCATTTCAGCCCACTGTTGTGGCCCGACTTCAGTCCGGAAGCGCTGGATGCCGCTCTGGATGAATATATGAGCCGCGAACGCCGATTCGGCCGCACCGGAAGTCAAATCCGCTTACAGGCACTTTGAGGCGGCATATGTTGAAAACCCGCATCCTCACAGCCCTGGGAATCGTGCTGGTTGCAATCCTCGTGTTGTTTGTGATTCCGCCTGAGGCCTTTCGCCTGTTCATGGCGGTATTGTTACTGGTGGGCAGCTGGGAGTTTTCCCGACTCGCCGCATTGAATACGGTCGTAAGGGGCCTGCTGCTGGCTGTGCAAACCATTCTCTTGAGTCTCGCGCTGTATCACTGGGATGCTCTTGCGCCTGTTACGCTGCCACTGTTGAGCGCGGCCTGCCTGAGCTGGTGTTTGATGTTGCTGCGTCTGATCAGTTTCCACTCTGGGGCCAATCCAGGGCTGAATTACCGCATGCTCAGCTTCTTCAGTGCACTGGCCGCTATAAGTTTTGCGTGGTATGCCCTTTGCTGGCTGCGCGGTCAAGCGGCAGGTGAATGGTTGGTTTTGCTGCTGCTGTTCATCATCTGGGCGGCAGATGTTGGGGCCTTTTTTGTGGGTCGTTTGTGGGGACGTCACAAGTTGGCCCCCTCTATCAGCCCGGGTAAAACACGGGAAGGATTATTGGGTGGTGTCGTGCTGACCCTGCTGGTTGCCCAGTTATTGGCCTACTTAACCGGCTTGTCTGCTGTACCCTCGTGGACCCTCCTGACAATCGCTTTGGTGACTGCTCTGGTATCCGCAGCAGGTGATCTTTTCATCAGTATTCACAAACGCACGTCCGGGGTGAAGGACAGCGGCCAGATTTTTCCTGGCCACGGGGGAGTTCTGGACCGCTTTGACAGCCTTCTGGCCGGCGCGCCCTTTTTTGCGCTGGGCATACTCTTGCTGGGCCTCTGAAAGGTGACGCAGGCAGTTTCCATTCTCGGTTCTACGGGGTCGATAGGTGTAAGCACACTCGACGTCATCGCCCGCAACCGTGATCGTTTCCATGTTTTGGCCCTGACCGCACACAGCAATGTTCAAAAGTTAGCTGAACAATGCAGTTTCCATGATGCAGCCTATGCCGTAATTGCCCAGCCAGAACTGGCGGATGACTTGAGGGCAGCGCTCAGAAGGCTCGGCTGTAACGCAAAAGTGTTGAGTGGTGCGGAAGGTTTACTTGCAGCCGCCGGCCTTTCGCAAGCCACCATCGTCATGGCTGCCATAGTTGGTGCCGCGGGGCTTGGGCCAACTATGGCAGCAGCCAGAGCCGGAAAGAAAATTCTGCTGGCCAACAAGGAGTCGCTGGTGATTGCTGGCAGCCTGTTCATGCAAGCCGCCAAAGCGGGGGGCGCAACTGTGTTGCCAGTTGACTCCGAACACAACGCCATTTTCCAATCCTTGCCCGCAGGCTGGCAAAAAGGCCTCCAAGCCAGTGGGGTTGAACGAATTATTCTGACCGCTTCAGGTGGCCCATTCCTGAATACGCCAGCTTCAAAAATGGCACAGATAACTCCTGTTCAGGCTTGTAAACATCCTAATTGGGAAATGGGCCGAAAGATTTCAGTGGATTCCGCCACCCTGATGAACAAGGGCCTGGAACTGATCGAAGCACATTGGTTATTTGGCGCGGATCCAGATCAGCTTGAAGTTGTCGTTCATCCGCAAAGTATTGTTCATTCGATGGTTGCTTATCGGGATGGATCGGTAATTGCCCAGTTGGGTACACCGGATATGCGTACGCCGATTGCCCATGCGTTGGCCTGGCCGGAACGTATTGAAGCGGGAGTACAACGTCTCAATCTGACTACGATGGGCGAACTCACTTTCCGTGAGCCGGACCTGGAGCGATTTCCCTGCCTAAAACTCGCCTACGCTGCCATGCGTGATTCGGCCAGTGCAGCAATTACTCTCAATGCAGCAAATGAAGTTGCGGTAGAGTATTTTCTGGACAACAAGATTCGTTTTACCCAAATTGCGGTCGTGGTTGACCACGTTTTGGAACAGGCCGGCAGCTGCATGGTCAGTAGCCTGGAGCAGGTGCTGGAGATTGACCAGTCAGCGCGTCAGTATGCAATCGAAAAAATACGGGAAATTCAATGAGCGAAGTGCTGAGTTCCATCTGGTGGTTATTGGTAGCGCTGGGGCTGCTGATCACTTTTCATGAGTTTGGTCATTTCTGGGTGGCCCGGCGCTTGGGCGTGCGCGTTTTGCGTTTTTCCATAGGATTTGGCAAGCCCTTGTGGAAACACATCGGCAAAGACGGCGTGGAATATACCCTTGCGGCCATTCCCCTGGGTGGTTATGTGAAGATGTTGGATGAGCGCGAAGGCCCGGTGGAAGTCCTTGAGCTGGATCAGGCTTTCAATCGCAAGCCCCTGTGGGCGCGGGTAGCTATCGTCTTCGCCGGTCCGGCTTTCAATCTGGTGTTTGCTATTTTTGCCTTCTGGATTATGTTCATGGTGGGCATACCCGAAAACCGCCCCATCATCGGTGAAGTCAGTGGTATCGCGGCCGACGCGGGCTTGCAGGCCGGCGACGAGATCCGCGCTCTGGACGGTCAACAGACCGGCACCTGGACCCATACTCTGCTTGGCCTGATTACCTTTGCACTGGATCGGGATGATGTTGAGGTTACAGTTGCGGACAAAAGCGGCAATGAGTCTCACCACTTGCTGAAATTGTCTGACCTTGGTGATGATTTCAGCGAAGAAAATGCACTTCAAGCCATCGGCATTCAGCCCTGGCGGCTGAATCTTCCTGCCATTGTGGGCGAGGTTTCTGCAGACAGCGCGGCAGCGGAAGCCGGGATCTATAGTGGTGATCGTATCGTCAGCATAGCCGGAGAATCGGTGGCCAACTGGAATTGGGTGGGCCATCTGCTGCAGGAGCACGGTGAAGCTGGAGTCGCACTGCCCTTGATCATTGAACGCGATGGTGTCGAAATCGAAATGCAGATCCGGCCTCGCAAGGAAAGTACCGGATTGTTTTCGTCTCGCCTGTTATTGGGTGTCAGCAACCGTGAAATTACCGATGAGCAAAGAGCTGACTGGGAACGCTCATCTTTCATCAAACAATTTGGGCCACTGCAGGGTTTACAGTCTGCAGTCAGCGAAACATGGCGTCTGACCACAACCACCTTTGGACTGCTGGGCCGAATGATCACAGGCAACGCATCCGTCAAAAATCTGTCGGGCCCCATCTCGATCGCGCAATTTGCAAATTCTTCAGCTGAGCGAGGTCTGGCCAACTTTCTGTTTTTTCTTGGAGCCATCAGCCTCAGCCTGGGAATCCTCAATCTGCTGCCCATCCCGGTTTTGGACGGGGGCCACCTGATGTATTACCTGATAGAATGGATCAAAGGTAGCCCCGTCTCTGACAGGGCACAGATAGCTGGCCAATATTTTGGCCTTGTGGCCCTGGCTGGCTTGATGAGCCTTGCATTTATTAACGACATTTTACGGCTGGTCGGATAGACTCCTCACTCCGTACAAGCAGCTGTATCGGGTTTTGATCGCATGTTAAAAAAAATAGCCTGGATACTGGGATTAATGCTGTTTGCCGAGATGGCTCTAGCCGCTGACCCCTTCATCATTTATGACATTCGCGTCGACGGACTGCAGCGCATTTCCGAAGGTACGGTCTACAACTACCTGCCTCTGAATGTCGGCGACGAAGTAACCACTTCAAATACCCGCTCTGCAATCCGCGAACTCTATCGGACCGGCTTTTTCAAAGACATCCAGTTCGGCAGGGAAGGCAACATCCTGGTCATCACAGTGCTGGAACGTCCGGCCATCGCTGCCATCAACATCACCGGCAACAAGGCCATCAAAGAAGATTATCTGCTGCGCGTGTTGTTCGATATTGGGCT
>JBGTHE010000144.1:0-3630 GCA_041746335.1 Lysobacterales bacterium
CATGACGGGATAGTTGAGTGGTCGTCACCCGGGACTCGATCCGGGGCATCCCGGCCTCCGAGCCGCGTCACCCGGCCCCCGAGCCGAACGTCATCCCGGCCTCCGAGCCGCGTCACCCGGCCCCCGAGCCGAACGTCATCCCGGCTTTCGAGCCGAACGTCATCCCGGCCTCCGAGCCGGGATCCACGGGTGCTGGATGCCGGGTCAGGCCCGGCATGACGGGATAGTTGAGTGGACGTCACCCCGGACTTGATCCGGGGCCGGCTTTCGAGCCGAACGTCATCCCGGCCTCCGAGCCGAACGTCATCCCGGCCTCCGAGCCGAACGTCATCCCGGCCTCCGAGCCGGGATCCATGAAAGCTGGATTCCGGCCTTCGCCGGAATGACGGACTAGTAAAGTGGTCGTCACCCCAGACTTGATCCGGGGCCGGGGTGACGTTCTTCCGCCGGAATGATGAATGAGGGACGGATTCCGGATTAACGGTTTTAGCGCTCGATCAGCATCGCGGCGCCGCCGCCTGCTGCGCCACTGGCTGCTACGATCCCGCGCTTCAGATTGCGTCGCTCCATTTCGTCCAGCAGGGTGCCGAGCATGATGGCGCCGGTAGCGCCCAGCGGATGGCCAAGTGCAATTACTCCACCGTTCACATTTATTTTCTCATCGGGGATATCGAGATCGCGCTGCGCTTTGATCACCGTGGCAGCAAAGGCTTCGTGGATTTCAAAAAGATCCACATCATCCGCAGTGAGCTTCTGCTGCTCCATCAATTTCGCGGTGGCGGCAATAGCGCCGGAAAGCACCATCATTGGATCATCACCGGTGTTGGTGGCCGCTACAATGCGCGCTCTGGGTGAGCCGCCAAGATGCGCTGCGGCGGCTTCGTTACCCACCAACACCATGGATGCGGCATCGGCCATGGACGGTGAATTGCCCGCTGTATGCACGTGGCGGATTTCCTTCAATTCGGGGTGAGCCTTTAGCTGCATTGCGTCCACGCCTTGCGCACCGAGTGCGGCGAAGGATGGTTCCATGGCGGCCAGTGATTCGAGCGTGACATTGGCGCGGATGCATTCATCCGCCACGCAACACACACCTTTTTTCTCATCACGAATGGGCACAATGGACCTGAACCATCCATTCGTGCGCGCCCGATCGGCACGCTGCTGGCTCTGATAGGCAATGTTATCGGCCTGTTCGCGAGTCACATCATAAAGCGATGCAATCAGGTCAGCGCCGCTGCCCATCATCAGAATCCGCGCTTTGATGGCGGTGGGTATATCCATGAAGGTTACAGGCTTGTCCGACATCATCGGCGCACGCGACATCATCTCGATACCACCCCCGATAGCCAAAGTGTCCTGCCCAGCCATTACTTTGAGCGCAGCAAAATTCACTGCATCGAGGCCCGAAGAGCAGAACCGGTTGACGGTGATGCCGGATAGGTGCGAAGGCCAGCCCGCATAGAGGCTGGAAGTTTTAGCGATATTGCCGGCCTGCTCGCCAAACTGGGTCACGCAACCCAGCACCACTTCACCTACTGCGTCAACATCGAGGCTGTTGCGCGAGGCGATGGCTTCGTACAGTTTTTTCAGCAGATCCAGCGGAGTGAGCGCGTGCAGGCCTCCGTTTTCTTTGGCACGTGCGCGCGGCGAACGGATAGCGTCGTAGATAAGGGCAGTATTTCCACCCAAACTTCCACTGTGGCGCATCAATTAACTCCCACTACAAAACCGACGCAGGTAGTGGAACTCACACGTGAACGGGCGGCGTCGTAGATAAAGGCAGTATTTCCACCCAAACTTTCACTGTGGCGCATCAATTAACTCCCAATACAAAACCGACGCACCTAGTGGAACTCACAAGTGAACGGATGGCGTCATAATTAAAAGCCGCACTTCCACCCAACCTTCCGGTATGGGGGCATCAATCCACTCCCACTACAAAGCTGACACTGGTGGTGGCACTGCCACCGAGATTGAAAGTGATCATGTCTTCAACCCCGTCCAACTGGTAGTCGCCCGCCTGGCCGGCCACTTGCTTGGCACAATCCAGCACCATGCGCACGCCGGTAGCACCGACCGGATGACCCAGGCCAATCAGGCCTCCGCTGGGGTTGATGGGAAAATCGCCGTCACGACTGATACGACCTTCTTCAATCGCCTTCCAGCTTTCACCGGGCGCTGTTAAACCACTGTGGTCGATGGCCATGTATTCGGTGACGGTAAAGCAATCGTGGGTTTCCAGGCCGCCGACATCCGTGATCTTTTCCATGCCCGCACGGTTCAGCGCATCGATGAGGGTTGCGGCCGCATGCGGAAACACCAGCGGTTGATGGGCACTCAACTCAAACTTGCGATCCAGCAGCAAAGTGGAAGAACGATGTCCCCAGCCTTTGATGCGCGGCACATCGGCCAGACTCAGGCCATTGGCTTTGGCATATTCAGCGGCGGCTTTTTCACTGGCCAGAATGACGGCGGCTGCGCCATCAGTGATCTGCCCGCAATCCATCTTACGAATGCGCCCCTCGATCGACGGATTGGCCACATCGTCGTCGGAGTAGTTCTCATCGGTGAACTGCCAGTTGCGCGCCTGGGCATTCGGGTTGCGCTTGGCGTTGTCGAAATTGATGCGGGCGATGTCCTTGAGGTAGTCGGTGTTCACGCCATATCGCCGGTCGTATTCGTCGAGAATGCGATCGAACATATGAGGCCAGGGATACTGGCAATCGGTGGCCTCCACGCCATACCAGGTGGCAGCGCCAAGGTAATCCGCACCAGTAGCACCCGGCACGTTGCGCATCAACTCGAGCCCGACTACGGCGGAGACATCGATGTGACCCGCCAGAATTTCGTTCATGGCCGAGAGAATGGCAACCGAACCCGAAGCGCAAGCCGCTTCATGACGTGCCGTGGGAATGCCGTTCAGCTCTGGAAACACATGGCCGAAAAAGCCACCCAGCAGACCCTGATGGGCAAACATATCACCCACAAAGTTGCCCACATGTCCGGACTGGATTTGCTCAGGAGCAATACCCGCGCTGGCCACTGCGCCTTCCAGGGCCTCGGCGAACATGTCGTAAATGCCCTTGCCCTCGCGCGCCCAGTTGCGGGCGAAATCGGTCTGGGCGCCGCCCAGCACATAGACATCGTTATGGGCCATCGTTACTCACCTTCTGTTGCAATTCATGTCGCTGTACTTTCCCCAGCGGGTTGCGGGGTAACTGTTGCAGCACCAGCAGGCGCTCCGGCAATTTGAATTTCGCCAGGCCCTGCTGCAATAGATATTCGTTGAGAGAATCCAGCGTGGGTGGCTCGCCGCCCGCTACCGCAACCACGCAAGCGCAGACCCGCTCGCCCAAATTTTCGTCGGGATAGGCACAAACCGCAGCTTCTGCAACTGCCGCATGCCCTTCCAGCAACACATCAATTTCCGCCGGAGAAATTTTCATGCCGCCGCGGTTGATGATGTCCTTGCAGCGGCCGACGATGCGATAGTAGTGGGGCGGTTCCCCACAGATTTCCACCAGATCGCCGGTGCGGAACCAGCCGTCGCTGGTAAACACTTCCTCATTACCAATACCGAGGTAGCCATCAAACACCGTGGGGCCGGCAAACAGCAACTCTCCAGGT
>JBGTHE010000145.1:0-6911 GCA_041746335.1 Lysobacterales bacterium
CGGAATCCGTGGGGCGGCCGGAGTTCTTGAGGGCCAGATCAATTCTTGCACGCACCTTGTGAAGTTTGGTCTTTAAGTCATTCATCTTGCAGCAAGACTATGCATTGTTTTAAGGTAGTATACGAGGCATCGGGTTCGGGCGCCTGACAGGACGTCAAGTGCCCTGACTCGGCATTGTATCGTGACCAGGTTGTATCAAGGAGAGATCATGGATATCGCAGAACTTCTGGCTTTTGCGGTTAAAAATAACGCTTCAGATTTGCATTTGTCATCTGGTCTGCCACCCATGATCCGCGTGGATGGAGATATTCGTCGCCTGACATTGCCGGCAATTGATACGCCACAATTGGCCGAATTGCTGTACAGCACCATGAGCGACCAGCAGCGGCGCGATTTTGAAGCTAATCTGGAAGTCGACTATTCATATGCCGTTTCGGGCCTGGCGCGTTTTCGTGTGAACTGTTTTCATCAGGACCGTGGGCTGGGTGGCGCTTTCCGTACTATTCCGGATGCAGTCTGGAAACTGGAAGATATTGGCGCACCCCCCATATTCCGGGAAATCATCGATATTCCACGCGGTCTGGTGCTAGTAACCGGACCCACAGGATCCGGCAAGTCGACCACTCTTGCAGCCATGATTGACCATCTGAATTCGTACGTCGAAGGGCACATACTGACGATTGAAGACCCCATCGAATTTTTGCACAAAAGCAAGCGTTGCCTGATCAACCAGCGGGAAATTCACCGGGATACACACGGTTTCAACCAGGCTCTCCGAGCTTCCTTGCGCGAAGACCCGGATATCATTCTGGTCGGCGAAATGCGCGATATCGAAACCATACGTCTGGCTCTTACCGCAGCTGAAACCGGACATCTGGTGTTTTCCACGCTTCACACCAGTTCTGCGGCGAAAACCATTGATCGCATCATTGACGTATTTCCGGCCGGGGAAAAGTCCATGGTCCGGTCGATGCTTTCAGAGTCGCTGCGTGCGGTAGTCGCACAAACCCTGATGAAGCGCACCGGCGGTGGACGCGTGGCAGCATGGGAAATCATGATTGCCAATCCGGCAATCCGTAACCTCATTCGCGAAGACAAGATTGCGCAAATGTATTCTGCCATCCAGACCGGCCAGGCCATTGGTATGCAAACACTTGACCAGCACCTGGATTCCTTGTGCAGTCGCGGCATAATTACCCGGCAGGAAGCTGCTAAGCGTGCCGTCGACAAAAAGATGTTCCAGTAGGAGAACGACATGAGTATGGTTGATAGCTGGTTGAAGCAACTTCACGAAGAAGTGGGCTCTGACCTGTTCGTTTGTGTAGACGCACCACCTTGTATCAAGGTGCATGGCAAGATCAAGCCTATCTCTACCGATGTGTTGTCCGCTGACGATACCCGGTCAGTAGCTTTCGGCATGATGAGCGACCTGCAGAAAAACGACTTCATACAGACCAGTGAGTGCCAGTTCGCCTATGCACTCGACGCCGACGTGCGATTTCGTGTGAGTGCTTTCATGCAGCAGGGTGTGGTTGGCGTGGTTTGCCGACGCATCGAAAGCAAGATCCCCACTTTCGAAGAACTGGGTTGCCCGGATGTCATGTCCGAGCTGGCTTTGCAGAAGCGCGGAATTGTGCTTTTCGTTGGCGCTACCGGAACTGGTAAGTCCACCTCATTGGCGGCCATGGTGGGTTATCGCAATCAGCGCATGACGGGTCACATCATCACAGTCGAGGACCCAATTGAATACGTGCATCGGCACGGCAAAAGCCTGATCAGCCAACGCGAAGTGGGCATCGATACCGAGTCTTTCGAAGTAGCTCTGCGAAATACCCTGCGCCAGGCACCGGATGTGATCATGATCGGCGAAGTGCGCACGCGCGAAGCCATGGAACATGCCATCTCCTTCGCTGAGACCGGTCACCTGGTTTTGTGTACCTTACACGCCAACAATGCGAACCAGGCGCTGGATCGCATTTTGCACTTCTTCCCCGAGGACTATCGGGAACAATTGTTGCTGGACCTTTCCTTCAACCTCAAGGCAACTATTGCGCAACAGCTGATTCCTGCCATTGATGGCTCCAGGCGTTGGGCTGCTTTTGAAGTCCTGATGGCTACGCCACTGGTCAAAGACCTGGTGCGTAAAGGTGAGATCAATCAGCTGAAAAATGTCATGCGCGACTCAGCCCATCACGGCATGATCACATTCGACAAATGTATGTTTCGCATGTACAAGGAAGGCAAGATTTCCTACGACGACGCCTTGCGGCACGCTGATTCTTCCAACGAAGTTCGCTTGATGATCAAGCTGGATGAGGGGGGCGACGCGGATACTCTGACGCGCGGTCTGGAGGGCGTCGAAGTATTGGGGGGCAACTATTAGGGGAGCTCGGATTAACCCTGAATCTCCTGCTGGTTCCTTGATGTTCCAAGGGGTTGACTGTTTGTTAACCCGCAACGGCCTGTTGTGCCTGCCAAATCGCGAGTGCCCGCCATGCGCATATTGATCATTGAAGATAATCCCGACATTGCTGCAAATATTGGGGATTACCTGGAAGACCACCGCCACACTGTGGACTTTGCGGGTGATGGTGTGACCGGATTGCATCTGGCCATAGTCAATGACTTTGATGCCATTGTGCTGGATCTCGCTTTACCCGGCATGGATGGTTTGGAGGTGTGTCGCAAGCTGCGGGAAGATGCCGGAAAGGACACACCGGTACTGATGCTCACCGCGCGCGATCGTTTACAGGATAAGCTGGCAGGTTTCAGCAGTGGAGCAGATGATTATCTGGTGAAACCGTTTGAGCTACAGGAAGTTGAAGCGCGTTTGAATGTGTTAGCTCACCGCGGCCGCCGGCGCGTCCGCCGGGAACTGAAAGTGGGGGATCTGGAGTTCAATCTCGACACTCTGGGTGTAAGGCGGGGCGAAGCAGAGATATACCTCAATCCGATAGGGTTGAAGTTGTTGCAGTGCCTGATGCAGGCATCACCCAACGTTGTCTCGCGCAATGATCTGGAAATGGAAGTCTGGGGCGAAGAATTACCCGACAGTGACAGCTTGCGGGTACATATCCATTCCCTGCGCAGCGCCATCGACAAACCGTTTGGCAGCAATATGATTCAGACTCGTCACGGCATCGGCTACAGGCTGGTAGAAGCGGATGCAGTACCGCCGCAGGCTTAGAAGTCGGATAGTCCTTTCCTTTCTTATATTCGGCACTCTGCTGAGTGTGCTGTTTGCCATCAGCACTCTGTTCCTGCAGAACTACCTCGAAGATGAACTCATAGGCTCCACGCTGGAGCAGGAGCTGGATGATTACATCAATCAACTGCGTCTGGATCCAACTGTAGTTGAGCCTTTTTACACACGCATACAGGGTTATGTCACCCGGCCGGGTGATCCCAACCAAACTGTCGATGCCGATATTCGTGAATTACCCCCTGGTGTGCATAACGTCAGTATCGGATCTGCGGTGTTCAAGGCGGCAGTGCGCAAGGATGACGATTTGTGGGCCTTCCTCATCTACGACCTGACCGAGAATCAACTCCTTGAAAAACAATTATTGCTGGCGCTGATTGGTGTGGTGCTGGTTTTTTCGCTGCTCTCTTTTACTTTGGGAGCCTGGTCCTCCAGGCGAGTCATGAAGCCGGTAACCGATCTGGCCGATCGCCTGGCAACGCTGAGTGGCGAGGGTCAGCCACGGAAATTATCTACGCAGTTTGCCGATGACGAAGTGGGGCAATTGGCCATGGCTCTGGATAGCTATGCCGAACGTTTACACCAGCTGGTCGAGCGCGACCGCGAATTCAATGCCGATGTCAGTCACGAATTGCGATCGCCCCTGACTGTCATCACCGGCGCCACTGAACTGTTGCTGGCGCAGCCTGACCTTGATCCCAAAATTCGTACACGCCTGTTGCGGATCGCACGGGCGGCGAGGCAGTCAGCCGACATCACAACAGCTTTGCTGCACCTGGTTCGGGCTGAGCAGGGTATTGACAGGGAATCGTCAGCTCAGAATGTCGGACAGGTGGTGCGGGATCTGGTCCATTTATATGAACCCCTGATCGGCAACAAAGATTTGCAACTCCAAGTGAGCGAAATCGACAAAGTCAGTGTCATCGCCCCAGAATCAGTGATCGCGGTAACGGTAGGCAACCTGATTGGCAATGCCATGCGCTATACCATCAGCGGACAGGTTGTAATCAGCATAGGAAACGGCCGTGCGGTGATAGAGGATACCGGCCCCGGCATCCCGGAAGAAGATCTGGATCGTGTGTTCGAACGACACTACCGCGGGCAGAATATCACCGGAAAAGGTTCCGGTTTGGGCCTGGCGATCGTGAAACGACTGTGCGAACTTTATGGCTGGTCTATCCAGTTCAGTAATCGTGCCAGTGGCGGACTGCGAGCCGAGTTGCTGTTCTTTCCCGAACACGAGTAAACAGTAGATCAGTGTTAAGTCCAACAGACTGCTAGGGCGCCCTGCAGCACTTGCCATCGAGGCTTTACATGGTTAACGTGGCAACCGGATTCGGCCAGGAGTATTCGGGATGAGCATTATTTTCTGTCAGGCATGCGGCAAAAAAATATCCGACAAATCCAGCCTTTGTAGCCATTGTGGTTTTCAGCGCGGCGAAGTCAGTGAAGAACAATTAGCGCAGTTTAATCTGCGCAAAGCGCGCGATGAGATCTATCGCTGGAATATGGCCAGCTATGCCGGTATTACCGGGTTTGTTGCAGGTTTTGGATGGTACTGGTGGGAGTCGAATGGTTATCAACAGGCAACTTCTTCCGGGCCTTTCATCGTGATGGCAATATCAGCCCTTGCTTATGTGACTGTGCGGGGTGTCCTGTTTCGGGCAAAACGCAAGCTCAAGCTGTTACGGCAGAGAGCGTCCTGATTTACCCTGGCGTTTCACTGCAAGGGGGCTTCTGTTAACCTTTTCGAACTCTTTCGTATGGTGTTTTCACGCTGCACGAAACCCGGTTCCCAGCGAGATTCAGATGGCAAAATCCAAAATAGAATTCTTCACCGAAAACGAAAATTTGCTGGATTTCGCCCCGCAGGCAGCACGCAAAAACCTGCCTGAGTGGTTCAAGCAGATGGCTCCATCCATCGATTTGCCTCCCGGTCAATCCAGGTTGCCCTTTGGGCTTTCCAAGGCTTTACGATTGTCCAATCTGAACGCCACGATACGCCGGTGCCCGGGCATCATTTCCTATATGTCGGAAGGCTACATCATTCCCTTATGGTCCGACTTCCTGGTGCAGATACGCGGTCAGACTGTCTATTGCGTGGGGTCCAATGAGCTGGCTCATGCCACCCCACACAGTAAAGAAATGCAATACAACACTATGCCACTGCCAGAAGATTTTCTGCACGATTCCGTCAAGTTCACCAATCCATGGAAAGTCCGCACACCGCCTGGTTGGTCGGTACTGCTGGCGCAGCCCTACTATGATTTTGAACAGCGCTTTTCGGTAGCAACTGGAGTGGTTGATACCGATGTTTATCACCACATCCACGTAAACACCTTCTTTCGCCGCGGAGATCGGGATCACCAGTTGAAAATGGGGATGCCATTCGTACACATCATTCCATTCCAGCGCAGTGTGCTGGAGCTGGAAGTGCGAGCCAGCACAGAAGCTGACCGGCAAAGGCTGAAGAAGCTGGATTTCAAATCGAAAAGATTCTTTGGCAAAAATGCAGCGATTCGTGGCCTGAGCGATGGCGACGATTAAAGGGCAGTCCTCAATGCAGGAGTCTAACTGCCTTCAGGGTACGCCTAATTAATTCCGTATTTGAAATGCTGAAGCTGGCCGATGATGACCAGCATTCGAATTACTGGATGCGCTCTACGCGGCACTTTGAAGAATATCCTTCTACGGACAAGCGCCATGTTCTGAAGGCGCCGGGCTCTATAGTTACTACCGGGTTTTCGATGGCATTAACGTAGAATTTGTCTTTATCGGATTGTTCCCAAATCATCCCGTTTTCCAGCGTGAATACGGTCTGCCCGTCCCAACCCTGGAAACTTCCAACGATGCGGCTGGTTATGGTGGAGCGATCTGAGTTGCGCATCTGCTCGGTTTCAAAACCGCGCGAGTCGCCATCCTGACCGGCGTAAACCGCTGCTCCCGATCCCCCAGCCTTTGGGGCATCCAGCGTGGCCAGGGTGCGGCTGCGTATCCAGGCATTCAATGCCTCCAATTCTTCGGCAGACAGCTTGTCCAGCCCGGTGGACTGGAATTCTTTCCCGGTCATTTGTTCTTCCAGGGAAGAAAAAGACGTAGCAGCGAGAGCATTGTGGGTAAAAAAAGTGGCCAACATGGCCAGAAGCAGCTTTTTCATTGATCAACCTTAGGGCGCGAAACCGCGCAAGTCTAGCACGACCCGCCAAAATGCTGAACTGAATGATGCACTTCTGCGCGTTGCACATCAGTATGCGGGATAGCCAAAATACTCTACCCATGGACTCAATTTGGCCCGCAAGGGTTCCATCTGTTCGGGAAATTGCCGCCAGCGTTCGATTGAATCCGTATACAGCGGGCGAGTGACCTGTTGATAGCTGGGTGTCTCAATAACCCGGTTTTCAGCTTTCTGACGATAGTTCAGAATTTCGTCATTCCACGGCAATTGCATGAAATCCAATATCCCTCGCATGGCAGGCTCAAAATCGTTTACCAGCTGCTCATAACGCTGGAAATAAACTGGGTTGCTGATCACATCCAGGCTGCTTTTAGCCAGGCTCATCGCGGCATGATAATAGTTACCCGTATCATGCAAATCCAGAAAGTAAGGCATGGCTCCCTGCAGTTCGAAGCTTTGGAAATAACAGGACAGACAAACATCCCGGGGATCACGCAGCATGAACAGGATGCGGGCTTGGGGAAACAAGCGGTT
>JBGTHE010000146.1:0-4469 GCA_041746335.1 Lysobacterales bacterium
CATTTTTACCGATCGCGGAGAAGACCGAATCGAGCGCGCAGCGCTGGGCGTTGGCACCTACCTGGTTGAAGAGAACGGCGCCTATGACATTTACAGCCAGGAATTTGACCTGGCTGAATTCGTCGCAGAGCGCGACCCCAAAACCATTGCACTGAACTTTGCGGAGCACATCGGCGCAGCTGACGGCCTGACCAGCACCGCACTGGCCAAACTGACTTCAGAGCTCGGTGAAAAATACGCCAGTCGTTTTGTTTCGGCGCAAAAACTCGCGTCGGATTTCCGCTCACGCCGTGTTGCCAGCGAAATTGCAGCGTTTGCAGAAGCGGGTGAGAAATCCCGCATCATTGCGGAACGCGCCTTATCCAATGAGGTGATTACCGCCGGCAAAACCACGCTGGAAGATGTGGCCTGGTGGATAAGCGAACAACAATTCGCACAAGGCCTCGGCACTTCCTTCGGCATGCCGTCTGTTTATATTACCGGCCCGGATGGCATTGCCGCTGTTTCCTCGAATCGGGTCATCCAGCCGGGTGATTTCCTGGCCTTGGATTTTGGCGTGGGTTACCTGAATTTTTACACCGACATCAAACGCCTCGCTTATGTGCTGAAGCCTGGCGAAACCGAGTTACCTGCCAGCATCCAGAAAGCTTTTGATAACGGCCGGGAAGTACGAAATCTTCTCAAACAACACATCCATGCCGGTAAAACAGCGGGGGAAATTTTTGAGCTGGTGAATAGCGAGATCAACGAAGCTGGCTTTCGAATTATGGATGGCTTTGATCAGCCTACCAACGACGAAGCTGTCGTCGATGTAATCATTGGCTGCCATTCGGTGGGAAACCTCGGCCACGGTATTGGCCCCTCCATCGCCTGGTTCAACCCCGAACAGATGAAGTACATGATCCATCCCAGCAACCTGTTTTCGATCGAATTGTTTGCCTATACGGCTATTCCGGAATGGGGTGGTAAAAAGCTGCGGATTCCACTGGAGGACGATGCCATTGTGACGGAGCGTGGGGTGGAGTGGTTGTATCCCATTAATGAGCGGGTTTTACTTATTCGCTGACGGTTTCCGCCCGGGTTGCCAGGGCTTTCTCCGCGCGTTTCGCCCGCCAACGCAACATTTTCTCAGCCAGCTTGGGGGCCGTTCCCGGTTTGCTCCAGGGACATACAGCGAGGCAGATTCCGCAAGCCAGTGTTTCACCGAAGTACGGAATACAGGCATCAAAATCGACATACCATTTCTCCACGCCCCGGACCATCTGCTTGAGGTCCACAATCGCTTGCGGCGGACAGGCGTTGATGCATACCTGGCAACGCGTGCAGAAATCATCAGCACCAAAATCAACCGGCTGATCAAAGGTCAAAGGCATATCGGTGGTAACGGCAGAGAGGCGGAACGATGAACCGTATTCCCGGTTAATCAATGATCCGTGCTTCCCCAACTCACCCAATCCGGCTTCAATCGCAGCCGGCATCATGCTCAGGCCGGAAGCGTAAGGGCCTGGCCACGCCTTGGCCTGGTGCCCCTGTTCGCTGATGTAATTGGCGAGGCGGCGGGCAACCCGCGATGCGCGATTGTATTGCCGGCCCACTTCCACTCCGGCATTAGGCTGCTCGAATGATGCCGGGGCCTGGCTCAATTCCTCGTAATCCATGGAAACACCAATGATGATCACATTGGCTTCATGAACCTCATACCCCTCGTATACATAATCAGGTCGCATGGCGGTGATGCCCACCAGGTCACCTTCATTTTCCAACACGAACTGTTTGATCAGTGGCGTCCATTCTTCCGCTGATTTATCAACGGCGGTTTCCGAAACGGGCACCGGCCTGGGACCGCGGTTGGCAGCCGGATCGAATACTTCCCGCATCTCTGGCGACTGGCGGTGATAATTGATGACCGTTTCCTGCAGCAGGCCATGGGTCTGGCGTGCTGGCGGGTGCCAGAAAAACGGCGAGGGCCTGCGGAATTCGGTTTCACCCAGGCCATTGACAGTATTACCGGAGATGTCCGGAAAGGCCTCCGTGAATATGGGGTTGGGCTGGTAGTCCTCGTGCCGATTGCTCATGCGTCATCCTCTGATTGTTCGGGGCGCGGATGAACCATCGACAAAATAGTGTCCCGCACCAGCTCAAAGGTATCGCTGGTCGGCATCACCAGTTCAAAATGACCTGCATTCGGCGGGATGATGATTTCAACGGTTTCACCGGCAGCTTTGACTTTGTCCTGATAGACGCGCGACACCTTCAGCCAACCCTCGTCATGATCACCATTGATGATCACCTGCGGAATTCCCAGCGGTAACAGCGCTGATGCAGAGCCATCGATATAGCGTTGCGGATATTCTTCTGGCGTGCCGCCCACCAGCTGCTGGGAAACACCCCCGCACGTCTGGTTGCGGTAGGTCTCTTCGAGGTCAGCAGCAGGGGCCAACGCAATCACACCGGCGAATGGCAGGGGATCCGCCACATACAATTCACTTTCCGGCGACAGGTTATGGCGGGCCGCCAGCCACAGCGCGAGATGACCGCCCGCAGAGTGACCGGACACCACCACCCGATTCAGATCCAGGTTGTGCACGGCTGCAACCTCGCGCAAGTAGTCCGTACCTTGCGCAACATCCAGGAACGTGCCCGGCCAGCCGCCGCCCTCGTTGCCCACACGCCGGAACTCCAGCGTCCAGGTGGCCACTCCGGCATCGGTCAGTGACTGCGCCATGGCAGCCAGATGGCCCAGCCCGTATTGCGAAAGCCAGCAGCCACCATGCACCAGTACCACCACCGGGAATGGCCCTACCCCTTCGGGCACACGCAAATCTGCGAACTGGAATTCCCCCTCGCCGTATTGAAAACGATGATCGGCAGCAGGCTCAGGCATGGCCAGCAATTCCGGAACTCCGGCGAGCTTGGGCTTTGCGGGTTCGCTGGTTTCATTCGCCAGCACGGTTGTGGTAATCAGAGTCAGCAGCGCAAACATGGTGCTATTGAAATTCAACAGTGGCATAGGGGAACTCCATTAAAACATGGCCAAGTAATCAGGCACCTTGTCGACACCCAGAACAATGGCAACGATCAGGCAAACCACGAGCGTGAGGTTACGCCAGAAACTGGCGGTGTGCTCGCCCATCACAGTTTTGCGATTGAGCAGATAAATCATGGCAACCAGCACCATCGGAATGATCAGCACGTTGACGCCCATCAGCAGGATGACTTTCAACATTGCCGGAAAAGTCCAGATGGGTGCCAGTACCGCAGAGAGCATAGTCACGATGATCAGCAGACGCCGGAAAAGGACATTGTCACTGGAATACGACCAGTTCTTGCCAAGCATATCCAGTGACAGGTAAATCACCACCTGTACGCTGATTACCAGGGTTGTCAAAGCCGCTATGAACAGGCCGAAAGTAAATATCAATGGCCCGAGGAAACCCACCGATTTCGGGAATGCGAAAGTCAGCACCTGGCCGGCTGCATGCACAGTTTCGATACTTGCGTGATTCTGCAGCGGGAACAGTGCAAAACCTCCCGCAATCAATATGAACATAGCGTAGGCGCCGAAGATTACGCCCAGGTTCAGCACTGATTTGCGCAAATCCTGTTTCAGGCTGTCGGCGTTACTGCCGGAATCCGAACTCAGATAAGGAATGGCCAGCAGTGCACCGGGCGCGATGGCTGCACCCACAATGGCGATGATGGATCCGGTACTCATACGTACGGAATCTGTACCAGGCAGTGGCAGATCGGGAGGAATGGTAGGAATGAAACCAGCCAGAATGGCACCGATTTCACCAAAGCTGCGTAAGGCAATAAACAGAAAGCAGAAGAACATCACCACCATCATGGCCGTCATGGCTTTCTGCATGCGGTCGTAACCCTGCGAAAGTACCAGCCACAATACCAGCAGCCCCAGCCCAATCGAGCTGGCCATTTCGAATGTCAGGTAAGTGCTCAGCTGTTCCGGCGACGCGGCGGCGCCGGGAGGGTGCAGTCCAAACAACGACAGGAAAGCCGAAGACATCACGGATAACTGCCCCATGGCCACCAGAATGTGAATGGGCACATTGATGATCAGGAAAAACCAGGCGACTCCGGGGTGTATGTGCCGCCGGACTATCGACATCATGCCTTCGCCGTGATTTACACTGCCAATGCGTGACGAAGAATCCACTGCAATGACGAATAAGGGCAGCATGAACAAAACCACCCACAACAAATCGTAGCGGAACCAGGCACCGGCCAGAATCAACGAGGCTACGGCACCGGCGCCCATCGTCCCTGCAGCAATCACGGCAGCGGGGCCAACCATTTCATTGAACAAACGCATGATTGGATTCATAGTGCAGTGCCTGTGGTTTCGTTCAGTTTCGTTTTGGCCATGTTCAGTCAGGTATCATCTTCGCCGGGAGGAGGGACAAACCCAGGGACGCCCGATTCTACAACCAGTCATGGATTGCATGCTCGGA
>JBGTHE010000147.1:0-3424 GCA_041746335.1 Lysobacterales bacterium
GCCAGGCGAGTAAGCCAGTGCCAGGTCCTGCTGGGTAGTGACCGGTTTGGTCGGAGTGATCTTGATTTTGCCCGGTTTGGGATACCGGTGATAACTCAGCGCATTCTCTTTAAGATTGGAAGTCATCGGGGCTGGCCGAACTCCTGGCATCAATGGTGATTCAAATTCAGGAAGCCCTGATCCGCTCGGGGCTTGATTGTGAGACAGGCAACCCAAAACTCAGGCGGGTCGCCTTTTTACCGCAAAGCCCGGAGGTCAGGCTGTTTCGAAGCTGGACTCGTACTCACCTGCGGCTGCCAGACCATTCATGCGGGCTCTGTGAGCCAGGCGCTTTTGCGCCGCAGCCGCGTTCGCCGCTATATTTTCACCCCATACGCTCAAAGCGGCAGCCTGCAAAGCACGGCCATATGAGAACGACAGCGGCCAGGGGAAAGAACCCAGGCGATTCATGGCATCCAGGTGAGCAGTGGCTTCTTCGTCACCTTGCCCGCCGGACAGGAACACCACCCCCGCCAACGCTGCCGGCACGGCATTCAGCAGACACTGAACAGTGGCCTCGGCCACGTCCTGCATATTGGCGCGATCGGCGGCTTCAGTGCCGGAAATCACCATACTGGCCTTCAGGATGGTGCCCTCAAGCAGCACATTCTGTTCGTACAACTGGTGAAAGAGGGACCGAAGTGTGGCTTCAGTCACTTCAAAGGATTCATCCAGGCTGTGGCTGCCATCCATCAGAACTTCAGGTTCAACCATGGGCACAATGCCTGCTTCCTGACACAGTGCTGCGTAACGAGCCAGTGCATGAGCGTTGGCATCCACGCATGAAGACGTGGGGATGGTTTCACCGATGGTGATCACGGCGCGCCACTTGGCGAAGCGGGCACCTAATTTACGGTATTCTTCCAGACGTCCGCGCAAGCCATCCAGACCTTCGGTAATTTTTTCATCGGGATGTCCGGCCAGTGGATGAGCACCCGTATCTACCTTAATGCCGGGCAATATTCCTGCCTGTTCCATCAGGCTGACAAAACTCCGGCCATCTTTGGCAGACTGCCTGATGGTTTCATCAAAAAGGATGGCGCCACTGATGTGCTGTCCCAGGCCTGGCGTAGTCAACAGCATTTCACGGTACGCGCGCCGGTTTTCTTCCGTATTTTCGACATTGATCGATTTGAAGCGCTTGGCAATCGTGGCGTTACTTTCGTCAATAGCAAGAATGCCTTTGCCCTCTGCAACCATGGCCTGTGCGACCGAAACCAGATCTGAACTGCTCATTGCTGACTCCTGGAAAATGAAAGTTAGGGACACCCTGATACTTCCAGAGTTTCCGCGCTGCCTGGATGTGCCAATAAAAGAATCATTCTACTGCCTGAGGCAAGACAAGGCCATTGTCCCGGAACTTCGACTCAACCCGCGCCACTAGGTCAGGTCCAGCACAGTCTGGTCTTCTACTTCACCCTGTTGACTCATCTGGATCAACCGCAAGGTATTGGTGCCGCCATGATCACCCAGTTTTTCTCCCATGGTGACAATCAAGCGGTCTCCTCCCCGGATATAACCCTTGCGGGAGAGGATATGCAGTACCTCCCGAATAGCTTGTTCAATATCTTCACCCACAGGCTCATGCGCTACCGGGTAAACATCGCGAAACAAGGCCATGCGACGCCGACTGGCGATGCTGGGCGACAGCGCAAATATGGGTACAGGCGAGTGGACCCGCGATAACCATTGAGCTGTCGACCCCGTTTCGGTCAGGGCAACGATGGCTTGTACCGATACGTTTCTGGCCATGTACATAGCTGCCATGGCAATGGCCTGGTCAATGCGCTCAAAGCGTACATTGAGCTGACCACCGAACCCCGCGCGATCATAATGCCGCTCCGCTCCCAGGCAGATTCGGTGCATAACTTCGACCACTTTAACCGGGTGCTTGCCCACTGCAGTTTCAGCCGAGAGCATCACAGCATCCGAGCCATCCAGGACGGCATTGGCGACATCCAGCACCTCAGCCCGGGTGGGTATGGGGTTTTCGACCATGGATTGCATCATCTGGGTCGCCGTCGCCACGATGCGGTTGTGCTGCAGGGCGGTACTGATTATGCGTTTCTGCAGTCCGGGCAATTCTGCAAATCCGATTTCAACCCCCAGGTCACCTCGGGCGACCAGCACCGCATCAGATGCATCACAGATTTCTTCCAGATTATCGATGGCCTCAATGCGCTCGATTTTCGCCATCAACGAAGCCGAGCTGCCGGACTGACGCAACAACTCGCGGGCGCGGTTCATGTCCTCCGCGTTGCGGGCAAAAGATACAGCTACATAATCAGCGTCCAGCCTGGCTGCCAGCTTGATATGTGCCAGGTCATGCTCGGCAATTCCGGCGATGGACAGGCCACCGCCCTGCAGGTTGATCCCCTTGCGGTTACCCAGTACGCCACCATTTTCAACTTCACAAATGATTCTTCTGTCCTCTATGGACAGTACACGCATCGACAAAAGCCCATCATCCAGCAGCAGCATGTTGCCGGGCTGCACGTCGTCTGCCAGTTTTGCATAGCTGACACCCACACCCTGTTGGTTCCCCACGCGTCCAGGATTGCCTGTGTCGAGCTCGAAGCGATCACCGGGTTCCAGCACAACGCTTCCCGCTTCAAAAGTTTCGATACGGATTTTCGGGCCTTGCAGATCGAACAGGATGGCGACTTCGCGGCCAGTTTCGGCGGAGACTTCCCGGGCCTGGCGCATACGTGCCTCATGAGTCTCAATCGGACCATGCGACATATTCAAACGCAGCACATCAGCCCCTGCTTTTATCAGGGCATAAAGCGTCTCCCGCTTGTCGGTGGCAGGCCCTAGAGTGGCTATGATCTTGGTGCGGCGAATTTCGGTTTTTTTGGTATTGTCATCCATTTTCATGAGGGGAATTATAGGCCCATGTTCTGATGAATCACATGACCATTCGATTACATTCTATGTCTCTTACCCTGCATGGAATCGGTTAAGTTGATGCGCCTGAACAAGAACCAGGAGGCGGCAACGGAGTTTGAGAACGCCGTCGCTTGCCTGCAAAGCGAGACCACGCGCGACACGAAGCACCTCGTGCATTGCCACACGAGACTGCTAGAGCTTGCAGAGCTTGAAAGCGAAGAATACCTTACCCACCTGCATCGCGGCATAGGCCTCTATTGGCTGGCGCAGGCGCGCAGCGACGTGGGGGATGCGGACGGCGCCTTGCCGGCGGAAGGATTGTTGTGCAAGGCGGCAGGCGCCTTGAGCGCCGCGCGGACGCTGCGTCCGGGCGACGCCCGGGCTTGCTGGTATCTTCACTCGGTCTGGCGCGGCTTGGGCCAGGAACAACAGGCCAAGCGCTGGCTGCGCGAGGCAATCGAGGCGGCCCCCTTCGCCTACCTCAGCCCCGCGGAGC
>JBGTHE010000148.1:0-1949 GCA_041746335.1 Lysobacterales bacterium
TGTCTTTGGCCCTGGGCTTTTCGTCAGTCAAAGCAATATCCAGACGCTTGCCACAAACTTTCACCTCTTTCAGACCTTCAAGAATTTCCTTGGGCATACCGGCCGGCAGATCCACCAGACTGTAAGTATTTTCCAGGGAAATATTGCCGATGTGCTGGCCATCCAGACCCGCTTCATTGGTAATGGCACCCACGATATTTCCCGGCTTGACGCCATCTTTAAGTCCCACCGCGATCCGATAAGTTTGCATGCCTCCGAACAGCTTGGGCTTTGCGCCGCGCTCGCGACTCTTTTTACCTTTGCTGCTGTCACGCTCCCCACGCTCTGCACGGGGTTCGCGCTCGCGGGAAAATTTTGCGGGTGAATCCGGTTGTAACAATAGGGGCGTATTACCCAAAGTCATTTTCGCCAGCGCAGCTGCAATGGCAATGGCAGGAATGTCATGCTCCCGCTGGTACTGTTCCAGCAGATGCTGCATGAAATCCAGCTCACCTTTGCCCAGTGTGTCGCTGATGGACTGCTTGAAATCGGCAATGCGCTTGTTGTTGACCCTCTCGGTTGAAGGCAATTCCAGCTCGGCAATGTCCTGTCGGGTCGCCTGCTCAATTGCGCGCAACATTCGCCGCTCCCGAGGCGCCACAAACAAGATGGCCTCACCACTGCGCCCCGCTCGGCCGGTACGCCCGATGCGATGGATATAAGCCTCGGTATCGTGCGGAATATCAAAATTGAGCACATGGCTGATGCGGTCAACATCCAGGCCTCGCGCTGCTACATCGGTGGCGACCAACAAATCCAGTTTGCCGGTTTTCAATTGCGTGATTTTGCGCTCACGATCCTTCTGCGCCATATCACCATTTAGCGCTTCTGCGGCAAAACCGCGCGCTTGAAGTTTTTCAGCCAGTTCCGTTGTAGCTATCCGGGTACGCACAAAAATCAGCATGGCATCGAACGGCTCGACTTCCAGGATGCGAGTGAGTGCGTCGAGCTTATGCATACCACTGACCTGCCAGAAACGTTGACGAATGGTGGCGGCAGTTGCTGTCTTGGTCTTGATCGCTATTTCGCTGGGATTCTGCAGATGCTTGCGGGCAATTTTCTGGATTTCTGGCGGCATGGTGGCGGAAAACAGGGCAATCTGTCTGCCGGGAGGTGTTTGTTCCAGAACCCATTGCACGTCATCAATAAAGCCCATGCGCAACATTTCGTCGGCTTCATCCAGAACCAAAGCTTTCAAATCGCCCAAATGAAGCGTGCCTTTGCGCATGTGATCCATCACCCGGCCTGGGGTACCCACGACCACGTGGACGCCACGCTTCAGCTGCCGGATTTGACCTGCGTACTCCTGGCCGCCATAGATGGGTAGCACATGAAAGCCTTTGATGTGGCTGGCATAGGTCTGGAATGCTTCCGCTACCTGGATGGCCAGTTCCCGCGTTGGCGCCAGTACCAGCACCTGCACTGCGGTGCTTTTCATATCGATATTGGCCAGCAAAGGCAGTGCGAATGCGGCGGTTTTTCCCGTGCCGGTGGGCGCATGTCCAAGCAGGTCACGACCCTCAATCAAGGGCGGTATGGCCTGGGCCTGAATGGGTGTTGGAGTCTCGTAGCCTACGTCCTGCAAGGAAGAAAGCAGGAAAGCGGGCAGATTCAGGTCTTTGAACTGGGTAATGGCATGGTCTGGTTTTGACATCGAGAAGGTCCTGTGGGGCAATGATTTGCTGCAGACTGGAATTGCAGGGTCAGGCAGGTGCACATGATACGGCTTTCCGAATGCGAAAGCCGGTATTAAAGAACGTGCTGCCAGGCGCTCGCTGCACTGCGCGTCCCGATCGGCTGTCCTGCCGATCGGCAAACCCTGAGTGCTGCGCACAGAGGGTTCTCACCCTGGCTCCCACGAGAAATAAAAAAACCCCGCACAAGGCGGGGTTTTTTTATTTCTGGCGGAG
>JBGTHE010000149.1:0-4077 GCA_041746335.1 Lysobacterales bacterium
TCAATCGGTTGACGATAAAAACCAATGTTTTTCAACGCAAGATTATTTCAAATCCAATATTCAGTGTGTGACGACTGCTTTTAATTTAAAATGCGCGACTTTGCTCGAGCCATGCCTTGCAAGGGCCGAGGGAGCTTTTCAATCCATGCACTGATTCCTGTGGAGACAGCAATGGCGTATTACAGCACCAATGAATTCAAGGCCGGGCTCAAAATAATCCTGGATGGGGATCCTTACAATATCGTCGAGAACGAATTTGTGAAGCCTGGCAAAGGTCAGGCCTTCAGCCGAGTACGGGTGAGAAATCTCAAATCCGGCAGGGTGCTAGAACGGACATTTCGCTCAGGGGAGTCGGTCGAAGCAGCAGACATTTACGAGCTGAATGTGCAATACCTGTACAACGATGGTGAGTTCTGGCATTTCATGGACCAGGGCACTTTTGAACAACACGCATGCTCCAAGGAAGGCGTTGGTGATGCCGCACTTTGGCTTAAAGAAGAAGATATTTGCCAAGTCATGCTTTACAACGGCATGCCCTTGACTGTAACGCCTCCCAATTTTGTTGAACTACGCATTGTCCAAACCGATCCTGGTCTTCGCGGCGACACCTCGGGTGGTGGTGGCAAGCCTGCAACCCTGGAAACCGGTGCTGTAGTCCGTGTTCCTCTGTTCGTTTCCACGGATGAGTTGATCCGAGTGGATACTCGTACCGGCGACTACGTTTCACGCGTCAAGGAATAGTTCGCAAATCTGAAACATTCTTGATATTAAGAGCCATGCAGCTATGAGCAATGTCAGTTTGTTAAGTGCGCGCTACATAGTTCCGGTTCGGCCAGTTAATCAAGTTTTACAGCATCATTCCGTGGTTCTGCAAAACCAAAAAATAAAGGAAGTCCTGCCAACCGCTGAGGCCAGATCCCGTTATCAGCATGCCGGTGAAACCCGGCTAGATCATCACGTGTTGTTACCAGGCCTGATTAACATGCACACCCATTCCCCCATGACCCTCCTGAGAGGTTATGCCGACGATGTGGAAATGCAAACGTGGTTGCAAAACCGCATCTGGTCTGCAGAGAACCGGCATGTTTCCAAATCCTTTGTTGCCGATGGAGTTCGCCTGGCGATTGCCGAGATGTTGCGTTGCGGCACTACTTATTTCAATGAGCAGTATTTTTTTCCGGAAGTTATGGCCGAAGTGGTACAGGAGTGCGGTATTCGGGCAACAATAGGCGTGCCTGTTTTAGACGTTCCTACGGTTTGGTCATCCTCTGCAGAGGACTGCCTGCAGAAAGCCGAAAAGTTGATGACCAAAACTATTGTCACGGACAGACTGACATTTGCTTTCGCACCGCATGCCCCGTACACCGTGGGGGACGAAGCTTTTTCTAAAATTGCCAAATGCTCCAGAGATTGGAACAAGCAAGTCAATCTACACCTGCTGGAGACCAGCTTTGATGTCAGCCATTCCCTCGCGAAGTATGCTCAACACCCCTTACAACGCTTGCAGCGCTTAGGGATGCTGAACCATCGCTTGTTGGCCGTGCATATGACCCAACTGGAACAGTCGGACATCGAATTGTTGGCCGATCACGGCGTGCATGTGATTCATTGCCCACGATCCAATCTGAAGCTGGCCAGCGGCCACTGCCCCATAGCGGATTTGCTCGATGCAGGTGTCAATGTTTCAATCGGCACCGATGGTGCCGCGAGTAACAACAAGCTCGACCTGCTTTTGGAAGCGCAAACTGCGGTCTTGTTGGCAAAAGGGCAAAGTGGCAGAGCCACATCTGTTGATGCGTTTACCCTGGTGGAAATGCTGACCATCAATGCAGCGAAGGCGCTGGGGCAAGATGACACCCTGGGTAGCATTGAAGCGGGCAAGTGGGCTGATTTGGTTGCGCTGAATCTTTCACAACCAGAAACCCAGCCGATACACAATGTGGTATCACAAATCGCTTACGCGGCTGCGAGCAGTCAGTTCACTGATGTATGGGTGGCAGGGGAACCCTTGCTTCAGAACCGCGTTCTCACTCGTATGGACCTGAAATCGATACTGGATAATGCAGAAGCATGGCAGCTGCGCATATCGGAAGAAGCAAACTGAGTATTTAGAGGTTCGGGGTAAAGTACTTGAAAACATCAACTACACATGAAAGCAACCTAGATCAGGAAGAGCGTCGCAAGTTTGACGAACTGGCCACTTCCTGGTGGGACCCAAAAGGTGCTTCCCGGGCTTTGCATGAACTCAATCCGGCAAGACTGGCATACGTGTCTGAACGCTGTGAATTGTCAGGAAGCCGGGTGCTCGATGTGGGATGTGGCGGTGGTATTCTGACAGAAGCTCTAGCGCAGAAAGGTGCTTTGGTTACCGGTATAGACATAGCGAGCAAGGCGCTCGCTGTCGCTGAATTGCATTTATTGGAATCCGGTTTATCGGTTGACTATCTTGAAACAACAGTGGAACAGCATGCTGCTTCAGGTGTTAAGCTTTACGATGTGGTCACTTGCATGGAAATGCTCGAACACGTGCCTGATCCGGAATCGGTGGTGAGCAGCATCGCTTCCTTGTTGAAGCCCGGTGGCCATGCATTTCTTTCAACCATTAACAGAACCGGGTGGGCGTTTGCTCTCGCAATCGTAGGTGCAGAGTATGTAGCGCGTTTACTTCCACAAGGCACCCATCGGTATGATCGATTTATCCGCCCCTCAGAATTGAGCAGCTGGTTGCGCAAAGCCGATTTACATACCGACGACATCCGGGGCTTGCACTACGATCCGTTCGCTGGTTCAGCCAAATTGGGTGGTCACGTGAAAATGAATTATCTACTTCATGCGAGAAGCTCCAACCCATGACGGTCTTAAGTGCTTTACTGTTTGATCTGGATGGTACCTTGCTGGATTCTGCGCCCGACCTGGTCGCAGCCTTGAATTGCGTGCGTTCTGCCGAAGGATTGCCACCGACGGATACCGAAACCATGAGCAGGCATGTTTCTCATGGCGCATCGGGGATACTGAAAGCGGGAATGCCAGCTACTACCCCGAATAAGTTTGAAGAGTGGAAAGGTTCATTTCTGGAACAATATGCCTCTGTCGGTTATCGCGAATCGTGCTTATACCCAGGCATACCGGAAGTGTTGGATGCGTTGGATCAGCTGGGCATTCCCTGGGGCATCGTTACGAACAAGATGGAATCACTGACTCTGCCGATATTGCAGTCTGCGGGACTCGCAAAGAGGGCGGGGTGCGTGGTCTGTGGAGACACCTTGGGCCGAAACAAACCTGACGCTGCTCCAGTGTTGTTTGCCTGCGCACAACTGGGAGTGGGCCCTGTCAACACTTTGTTCGCCGGGGATGACATCAGGGATTTACAGGCTGGACGAAGTGCTGGAACGAGGACCGCCGCTGTCTTGTACGGATATGGCTCCCATGAGTTCAGCCCAGAACACTTGATTGGTAGCGTGTTAATCAAGACGCCAGCTGATTTTCACCAATTGTTGGAATAATACGAGTCCAGCCACATGTTCAACTCCTGAAATGATGCCTGGGTGCAGTACAAAATGAGCACAGATTTCCTGCAGAAGTTTATTTTCGAAAATATCCCGGTGAAAGGTTGCCTGGTCCGGCTGGAAAGTAGCTGGCAACAGGTCCAGATGCGAGCACGTCCGGATGCCGACGTTCGCGAGATGTTGGGCCAGGCCCTTTGTGCAGCTGCAATGCTCGGCAGCTCAATAAAATATGACGGTACCGTGAGTCTGCAAATCCAGTCATCCGGTTCTTTACGCTTGTTGCTCGGGCAATGCAGCAGTCAAAATAAAGTGCGTGGCATTGCGCGCAAAAACCTGGAGCAACAGGAATTGCTGCTGAATCCAGTGCTGTCCATCAATCTGGAGCCGGATGGCAGTGGTACGCCATATCAGGGCATAGTTACTTTGGAAGAAGGTTCACTTTCAAAGGCATTGGAGTATTATTTTGCCCAATCTGAGCAACTTGAATCGCGGTTCTGGTTGATAGCAAATCAGCAATCTTGTGCGGGGTTTATGTTGCAACGTATGCCTGGCGAATTGGTCGATGAGGATG
>JBGTHE010000150.1:0-2345 GCA_041746335.1 Lysobacterales bacterium
GGTCCAATTCGGTCTGCGTGCCCTGCGGCTTTCGCCAAGCCTTCCATGTATGCCGCAAAGCGCTTTTCCTGTGGGCTTGGCGCGGAGGTGTTTCCCACGGAAACATTCTACATCAATTTTGTTTTTAATAACACAGTAGTAATAGTGGCCTCATGCACTTTAAAGGTCCTGGCGATGTCGCGCACAGCCTTGCCCTGGTTCATGAGTTCGGTAGCCAGTTGAACTTGTTCAGCATTGAGTTTGCGCGGCCGGCCAAACCGGACACCTCTCTTCTTGGCGGCTTCACGGCCAGCACCCGTGCGTTCCCGGATCAAGTCGCGCTCAAATTCAGCGATACCGGCGAACACCGTCATGATCATCTTGCCGGCGTGGGTAGTTGTATCGGCCCATGGTTCGGAGCTGGAGGAGAAGACACGAAACGGAATTTTAAGCACGCTAAGGATTCGAGGAGAGCTGGGCAGCGCGGTTGCGCTTGACGATATCCAGGACGGTGTTCTTGCTCAACCCGAGCCGGTGGCTTATTTCCCGGTACGACTGGCCTTCGTCGAGTCGACAAGCTTTAGCACTTTGGTGGCGTAACGGTCGGATTTGATGCGCTGACCGGGGCGCCGGCCGAACACGACTCCACGGTCACGAGCCGCCGCGATGCCCGAACGAACTCGCTCTCGCAGCAGATCCCGCTCAAATTCCGCGAGCGCGGCCATCAGGGAGGCGATTAATTTGCCTTGCGCGCTACGCAGATCGAATTGCAGCCCGGTCTGAGCGACCAGCGAAACGCCCCAGACTTGAAGATCCTGCAGCGTGTGGAACAGATCGAGCATCGAGCGGCCCCACCGGGTAAGCTCAGTGACGAGGATTACGTCGATACTGCGGGCTTGCGCTAATGCAGGGGTTGTAACCCCAAACCGGCGGAATTGATCCAGCACTCATGAATCAATGCGTTACTGCCAATACACACCAGCCAGTATGGCCTTCAACTTCAAGTTGATCGGGCATTGCTTGGGCGGCCAAATATTAGCGCTCCAGCAGCTTTTTCCCATCCTCGCGTAGCGAGCCATCTGGCCCGAGATGCCGGTAGAGCGTCTGGCGAGTGACGCCCAACTCCTTGCAAAGCTCGCTTACAACCGTCTGCCGTTGACCCATCGCTGCCATGGCCAAACGCAATTTGGCCGGGGTCATCTTGTACTGGCCGCCGCCCATGCGCCCACGTGCGCGGGCTGACGCTAAGCCTGCCTTGGTCCGCTCCGAGATCAACTCCCGTTCAAACTCCGCCAGGGCGGCGAAGATGCCGAACACCAGGTTGCCTTCTGGCGTCGATGTGTTGATCGACGCCCCATGTCCGGTTAGCACCTGGAAACCGACGCCTCTGTTTGTCAGCTCATGCACGGTATTGACCAAGTGGTGTAGGTTACGACCGAGACGGTCGAGCTTCCACACCAGTAGCTTATCGCCCTCGCGCAGCGCCTTCAGGCAGGCGGTCAGGCCGTGCCGTGCATCCCGACGCCCCGACGCCAAGTCCTCATAAACGTGCACCGCGTTGACACCAGCAGCCAACAGCGCATCCCGTTGCAGGTCCAGAACCTGGGAGCCATCCGCCTTGGAAACCCGCATATAGCCGATCAACATTGTGTCACCTGAACGAACGTTTACGTGACAGCTGACAACAGGGCTTTGCGCGAATGAAAATATGTCACTTGGCAAGTCACATGGTCAGTGCACCATAAACCATAGAGAATTGTAGCTATATTACACGCTGGCGCACCGAACCTCGCTCTCAGAGGAATGCTCTCCATGCGTGGTGACCGCAGCGAGCGGCTGACCATTCTCTCCGAGGCCGAGAAGCTTGCGCTCTATGGCCTGCCTGATTTTGACGAGTTCCAGCGCATCGAGTTTTTTGCCATGACCGACGCTGAGCGTTGTCTGGCATTACGGCGTAACGGTCTTTTGGCGCAAGTCTATTGCCTGCTTCAGACTGGCTACTTCAAAGCCAAGCAGGCGTTCTTTCGCTTCTCTCTGAAAGATGTGCCGCCGGAGGATATTGCTTTCCTTCTGCAGCGATATTTCCCTGGCCAAGCACCACCCATGCAGACGCTGAGCGCCAAGGAATACTACGCACAGCGCAAAGAAATCGCCGATCTATTCGGCTATCGCCTCTGGGCTGACACGGACTTGCCGACGCTGCTCAGTCAAGCGGCGCTCCAAGACGCCGGCAACCAGAAGGTCCTGGAACTGCTGAAGCGGATCTCGCCCGTCGCCTGGCAGCACATCCACTTCCTGGGACATTACACATTCCGCGACAAGCAGCACCCGATCGACCTGGAGGCCATACTGGCTTCCGTGAATTT
>JBGTHE010000151.1:0-3688 GCA_041746335.1 Lysobacterales bacterium
CCAATCGGTTCGCGGCGTGTGTAAGCATGAAAGTTGTTTGGTGCAGATGAAACCTGCGGCGTTTTACCCTCAATCTTGGTGCACAGTCCGGCATAGTGCCGAAAGGTTTTGGCGGCTGAGGGCACATCACCATTGATTGAAGCAGACAAGGACTTGCCGTTTTCCAGCGTGTTGAGCAGTGCCAGTTCCCGGGTATTTTCTTCCAGCAGCTCAGCCACTCGCCAAAGAATCTTGCTGCGTTCGTACGGCGTAATTTCAGTCCATGCGCCGTGCTGGAATGCATGCGATGCGGCGCTCACCGCTGCATCCACCTCAAGCGGACCCGCCGCAGCGACTCTGGCGATCACCGCTTCGGTTGCGGGATTGATGACCTCGATCAAATCCCCTGATTCTGCCGGCAACCACTCACCGCCAATCAGCATGGGCCGGGGACTGGCGAGGAATTCTTCCACCACGCTGCTCACGGACGACTGCCCTGGTTTTTCGCTTCGCCTTTGAACTTGCCGTACCAATACACAAAGGGAAAACTCAACACGAAACGAAAAGCAGCGCCGCTGCTCAAAATGGCCCTGGCAATCGTCATGGCATCTGCCGGCGTGATATGAACCCTGGTAGCCATGGATTTAGCCGGATCGTTCAGCACCACGATGCCATGTTTGGTTTTCTCGATGCGATGAACTTCGAAATCCAGTTCAACCAGCTTACTGACTACCTTCACAGCGACACGCTCCTTGGTTACTGACAGCGTTCCAGCTTATGCCCGAACGCCTTTTCGTCCGTCAGGCGTTTACGATTTACGCAGCGTTCCCATTTCATGCGCATGCGCTACCCGCTTCTCCAGCTCACCGGACATGTCCTCCGGCTTCATGCCGAATGGCGGAGTAAAAGTACCTTGTGCGTACAGTCTGTCCAGCGCTGTTTTGGCACCTTCGATCTTGTCGGTCAGATTACGCGGCGGTTTGCCCACCGGGAAGAGATTGGGCGGATAAATCGGCTTCTCATACATCTCGGCAAAGATTTCCATGCGCATGTCTACCCAGGTGTTGTGAGCGATACGCGAGCGATGTTCACGTAGGGCTTCAATATCGATGGGCGCAGCCAGAACCTGTTCTGCAGGATAAGGCGCGATGCGGTTGACCACGCCAATGTAGTCGATGATGAAGGAATGGCCCGGGCAGAAAGCCTTGGGATAGAAATCATAATCCACCGTTCCCCAGTTGGAACCCAGCAGATAACACATGTTGTCGTGAGCACGGGCGCGACGAGTGAAGGTCCAGAAATCCCAGGGCTCTGAAACACCTTCCACCGCCTGCAACGCCGTGGGATGACAGATTACCTCACAACCGTTATAACCCAGTGCACGGGAAATTTCCGGGGTCGCGCCGTCATGGCAGGTCATGGTGCCGAGCTTGCCGATTTCGGTATCGACCACCGGAAAGCGGCTTTTCAGATCAGAGCCGTAAATCGGGCCATACTCGGCGATCATGTCATGCGGGCTGGTGCCCAAGCCAATGTAAGCGGGCACATGCCACTTGTGATACTTGAGAATCACGTCGCCATCCGGGCCTATGATGAACGCGGTATTGAACCAGCGATCGGGAAATTCCGGCAGTTTCTCAACCACGCCACCACCGGCAATGTACATGCCGTATTGCTTGGCTTTTTTGCCGAGGATTTCGGTTTCCGGCCCCGGAATGGTAATGGCCTTCTTCATGAAAGCTTCCAGGCCATCTTCACCTTTGCCTGGCGTGGTCACACCCTGCAGGAAATATTCCGGCAAAACGGCCAGGCGGGCGGGCAGCTCCCAGTAATAACCCACGCCGAAGTCGATCATGTTACAGACCCGGTTCAGGTTGACCATGATGTCGTCTCTGTCTTTGGCAACCTTAACTGCAGGTTGAATCACCAGCCCGGTGTAGGTTTTGATTCTGCTAGCCATAATGCTGTCTCTTCCTCAATGTGTGTCGGGGTTCAGTTGTTCAAAGTATTCAGTCGTCGAGCAGTCCCATGTCTGCAAGCATTTCATTGGCCGTGACCATGCCCATGGCAGAGATACCTCCGCCCGGATGACAGGACGCGCCGGTCAGGTACAGGTTTTTCAGCGGGCCGCGATATTGCGAATAGCCCGGCATGGGCCGGAAGTAGCCGGACTGCGACAAGGTCCGTTCGCCACCGGTAGTTGCCCCACCAATCAGGCAGGCGTTGGCACGCTCGATACTGATGGGCGTATCGATGTATTCGCCGAGGATGTTCTCCTCGCCCATATTGCTGGTGTACTCGCGCAACTTGCTCAGCAGCAGTGCCGCATAATCGTTCTTGATGTTCTCCCAACTCTCACCGCTCTGCAAACGGTTGGGGACAAACGTGTCGATGATCAACGTGTGCTTGCCAGCCGGCGCGCGGCTCGGGTCCTGCAGGGTCCAGCAGGCAGTCCAGATAAAGGGATTGCGCGGCGGCTCTCCCAGAGCGATATCGGCGAAATGCTGGCGTGTTTCTTCCACCGAATAGAAGATGCGCTGAAAGCTGGTCTGGCTCATGGCTTCGCCATTGAGGAATTGCGGCGCTTCGTTCAAAGCATAGTGAGCGCGGAATACCCCGATGTTGCCGAAGGAGAAAGACCGGGCCATGCGCTGGACGGATTCATCCAGGTGCTCGCTGTCGATCAGCTTGAGGAAATTCTGCTTCGGATCCAGTGAGCTGACCACGGCTTTGGCGGCAAAAATTTCACGGCCATCTTTCAGGCGCACACCGCGAGCAACGCCATCTTCAACCAGTATTTTCTCAACGCCCGTGCCGGTCAGTACCTGGCCACCCCGATCACGCACATAAGCGGCCAGTGCTTCTGCCAGCATTTGGCTGCCGCCCTTTGGAATGGCCTGGCCGTAAACATGGATGCCGGGAATCATGATATAGAACGTCTGACCCACCGCCTCCTGGTCGGGCCCGATCTGCGGCGCTAACGCCCAGCCCAGAATGACGTTCTTGACTTCCGGGTGTGTGAAATTCTCTTCAACGAAGGCGCGGGCACTGAGGTTGTAGTCGCGCAGCATTTTCAGCCCCGCAGTGCTTTTCTCCATCACCATGGGCAGGTAGCTGGGGGGCACTGGCGGCGAGAACATACCTTTGATGAAGCCGTCCTTGATCTCGATGAAGCCATCAAAGATTTCCCGGTATCGTTTGGCATCAGCATTCGAGTAATGGGCGATGCTTTCGCAGGTTTTGTCGACATCCTTGTAAATGATGATGCCGGGGCCGTTCCGGGTTGGGTGGCCGGTGATCTTGTCGTCGGCCCAGATGTACTCCAGGCCATACGCCTTGAGGTCGGGCATGATCTCGCGGAAAAACGGATTGGCATGCAGCCAGACATGGCTCGAGCCGTATAAATCGTGTTTGAAGCCGGGCAGGATTACCTCATGGGTGCCCGTTGCTCCACCCAGCCAGGTATTTTGTTCGATGACAACGGTGGACAGGCCAGCCTTGGCAAGACTGGCGCTGCAAGCCAGGCCATTGTGGCCGCCGCCGATGATGATGACGTCTGCATTCGCGACGTTGCTCATGAAAGAGTCTCCAGGCGATCAGATGGCCAATGAAAGAGCGACAGGATCAATGGGATCATTGGGGCAAAGTGGAAGTTCTTCGCGACGCGCCTCATTGTGCTGGCCCATCGTGCCGCCCGCTGAGCCGGAGC
>JBGTHE010000152.1:0-2937 GCA_041746335.1 Lysobacterales bacterium
GGTTGATCCTGCTGCAAACGGGCAAGCAAAAGATCGTATTCACGCTGTTGAGATTCAGCAGTATATCCCGCCAATTCCGCCAGGAAGCTTTCTACCCGCTGCGGTGAGCCCACCATTTTGTCGGCGGTGACCCATTGAGCGTAATTTTCAAAACCGAGCAGTTGTGCCAGCTCATAACGCAGCTCCAGCAGTTTCTTCAATACAGTTTCGTTTTCCGGATAGGCGCGGTTATTGGCCAGCACGGTCAGCTGCTGTCTGAGTCCGTCGCTGGTGCTGTAACTCATGAACGGGAACAGGTCTGGATACTGGGTGGAAATACGGATCAAACCATTCTCGCCAGGGGGATGGGCTGCAATGTAATCCTCCGGCAGGCCGGACAATTGCTCGGCCGAATGCAGCTCCAGATATGCCACTGCATCACGAATGTTGTTGTCGAACTCCTGGCCCACGGCGGTAATTTCTTCATTCAATTGTTTGATGCGGACACGCGTGGCTTCATCTTTGTCTACACCCGACAGGCGAAAGCTCAACAGCAATTTTTCCATAAAGCGTTGTGTTTCGGCGTCAGACGCGGAGGTATCAAGCGCCTGGATCTGGTCAAAAATTGGCCGCGAGAGGTTGAAATCGGATTGCACTCTACTCATCGACTGGCTGCAGGTATCAGCCGCTTCACGCAAGGCGGCATCAGGATGCACTGCGGCGAGAGATCCGGCCAGAAAAGACATATTGAGGGCATTGACCACCACGGTGTTCAGCGGCTTGAGGAAGCTTTCAACGGTCGCAATACCACTGAAGGATTCCAGCGCCCGAATGCCCTCGGCGAAGGCAACAGCTTCAGCCTCACAGCGGCTTTTGAGCTCAGCACCAGTGTTGATTTCCGCCAGCTCCACCTGGCGGTAGGCTTGCGGTAGTTCCGCATCTGGTTCAGACACTGCAGTGTTGTTATCCTGGCCGATCGATTGAGTCTGCTCTGCCGGTTTGCAGGCTGGCAAAAACAGCGACACAGTTAAGGCAAAACTCAAGGTCAGCATCAAGCTGGCTGCCGATACAGGTTTCTGGCAGTGATCAAGGCGGGAGCGCTTCATAAGATTTCCAGGGTTGAATCCAAAGACAAAGTTAAGGGGTGTAGGCATCTGCCTGCAATGCCTTCAAGGTCGCCACTGCGCAGTCATAACCGGCGGCTAAAATTTGTTCAAAGGAGTTTACTTCAGTCAGTCCAAAGCGCCTCACATCAGGCTCCAGCAACACGCTGGCGCGCTTGCCCTGGGCTCGGGTGTCAGCCAGGGTGGCCAGTTCGGTCGCTTTGATCACCACGGTCATCATGGCGGGCACACGGTAGCGCCGGGTAAAGGGCAGCAGTTTGCTGCGCAGCATTGCCCAGCCTGATGGTGTGTCGGCATAGTCCACTTCAACCTGCCGATGGGCCGCAAGGCTGACGGCAACCACTTCTCCCACCGGTTGCCGCCACATGGCATCTACCGGCAGGCTGTCCAGCACACCGCCATCCACTGCCAGGCGACCATTAATCACTGTCGGGGGCAAAATGCCCGGCATGGATGCAGAAGCCGACAAGGCCCGTGCCAGCGAACCGCAGTTGTGAAAATTTGCTGTGCCATCATCCAGGCTGCTGGAAATGCAGAAGAATGGAATTGGCAGGTCTTCGATTTGCAGATCAACATGCTGGCTCAGCAGGCGCCGCATTCGTCTTCCGGATAACAGCGAAACCAGCGGCACGGTGTAATCGCTGAAGGGTCGAACGTGGACAAAAGCATGGCGCATCAGGTCAATGCTTCGATCAACCTCCCAGCCCATAGCAGAAGTCGCACCCATGATGGCGCCAATGCTTGTGCCGCCAATCCAGTCGACTGGCTTGCCGGCTTCTTCCAGCGCCTTAATCACGCCGAGATGCGCAAAACCACGCGAAGCACCTGCACCCAATACGAGGCCGGTGGCTTTGCCCGTCAGCACCCTCGCCAGTCGTTGCACATCTGCAGCATTGTTGGCCCGTACATGGATATGAAAATCGAGTTGTCGCCCGCGATACCAGTCAGCGGTGCCTTTTATTTCATCGCCGGATTCCGGCTGTAGCAAGACCAGCATGCGGCGCGCGGTGGCATCATTTTCATTCAAACCCAGCTGTTGTTCGGAACCGCACCGATCCGGCTCGCTGCTGGCTACTGCCACCAGCACGACCAGGTCGGCCTGGCGCAGGCAGAAGCGGGTCCAGTTGCTGGCAGCAGCATCACACTGGTAAATGAGCAAACGGGTTTCGTCCTCCAGCTGGTGCACCCAGTTGACCAGCTTGTCGGGCACAGAACCGTCTTCTGGCAACTGCCGCACCGGAGCGCCTTGCTCATGCAGTCCGGCATGGTCCAGCCAGGTGATGCGGCCGTGGGCCTGCAGGCAGCCTGCCAATTTCCGGCAGAATTGTTGACTGCGTTCACATTCACTCAGCGGTAATACAGCGATGGTACTGAGATTGCGGGTTGGCCCATTCACTGGCAGCGTCGATTGCTGCGCCAACTGTGCGGCGCGCGCTGCCAGCTTCATCAGCAGCTTGGGATGTCGCATGCCGATGCGGTCAAAAGCGGCCCGATCCATTCGTATCAGGCTGCTGTCTCGTACCGCGCGAACGCCTGCGGAACGCTCTGTAGCGGTAAGCAGCGCCAGTTCGCCTACACTGTCACCCGGGGTAATGCGACCGATCAGCTGCGGCGTTGACAGCGGGCCATGTTTGTCAGATTCGTGCCAGACCTGCAATCGCCCACGCACCAGCAAGTACAGGGAATCTCCCACATCACCTTGATGAAACAACCACTCCCCGCCTGCCAGGTGTCTCCAGTCCAGTCCTTGCTGGAAGTCAGCATCGTCAAAATAATGGCTGTCACTCTCCTGCTCAGTGACCGGGTCGCCAAAATACTGCCTGAATATGGATCG
>JBGTHE010000153.1:0-3211 GCA_041746335.1 Lysobacterales bacterium
AGCTGGAAACGGACCGACGTTTAATTACTGTTCGCATAGCCCAACTAAATGACAAACTGGATAAAGTGGCGGTTCAGCGGGAACAAAGCAGACGCCAGCGCGTGCGTTCCCGCAATCCGCTGGTGGCATTGGTAGGGTATACCAATGCCGGCAAATCCACCTTGTTCAACCGCCTGACGGGTGCTGACGTCATCGCTAAAGATCAGTTGTTTGCCACACTGGACCCAACCGTGCGGCGGATGAGTGACTTGAGTTGTGGCGACATCCTTTTGGCCGACACCGTAGGGTTTGTAAGTGATCTACCCCATGAACTGATCGCGGCTTTTCGTGCGACTTTGCAGGAAGCTCGAGAAGCTGATCTCCTTTTGCATGTGATTGATGCGTCTGACCCCTACCATTCGGAGCGTCAGTCCGATGTGGAGGAGGTGCTGAACGCCATCGGCGCAGGCACTATTCCAGTGATCAGGGTGTTGAATAAAATTGATCGCAGTGGTCAATTGCCGCAAGTAATTGCCCACGAGAATGGTCGCGTTCATACCGTTTCCGTTTCAGCGCTCAGCGGCGAAGGCATGGAGCAATTGAAAAAGGCTATGGCCGATCACCTGTCGAGTGATCGATTTGTTCAGTGGATAGAACTGCAGGGCAAAGACGCCCGTTTGCGGGCCCAGTTGTTCGAGTTGGGGGCCGTAAGTGAAGAGCGTATCGCAGCGAATGGCGCCTGGTTGTTGCACGTGGATCTGCCGCTGGAGACTGCCCAGCGCCTGGCACGTTTGTCCGGCAATAGTGGTGCGGCCATTGAGCAAAAACTTCCGACTCAAGCACAAGCGGCCATCTGAACGTACAATAAGAACACCTTGAATCCGGCTGGGTAAAACCCAAGCTTGGCTGGGTGTATATTGATTGAAGAAACTTTAAAGAATTATTTAAGAAACTCGGAAGACACTCTCATTTTAAGAAGCGTGTCGCGGCAAAGGAATGAGGTTCTGGGTTTGGAATTGAGCTAATTCTGTACTGGAGAAGTTGATGCCTTGGAAAGAACCTGGCAAGGGCAGTAAAGACCCCTGGAATTCCGGTGATCAGCCACCGGATCTGGATGAAGTCTTTCGTAATGTGAGTCGCCGTTTGAGGTCCATATTGGGTGGCGGTGGTGGTGGCGAACGCAGAAGCGAGAGGAGCAATAGCGGCGGCTTCGGCGGCATGCTGTCGATGGTCGTAATTGCCTTACTGCTGTGGGTAGGCTGGAATTCAGTGCATATCATCGACCAGGCGGAGCGTGGCGTGGTTTTGCGCTTTGGCAAATACAACCGCACGCTGGATCCAGGAATTAACGTCACCTTGCCCCGGCCGATCGAAACCCTGGATACGGTTAACGTGAGCAATGTCCGTTCGGTCGAAGACCGTGGGCAGATGCTCACCGAAGATGAAAATCTGGTGGAACTGAATTTCACTGTGCAGTACCGCGTGCTTGCCGCTCAGGATTTCCTGTTCGAAGTGCGCGATCCTGAGGCTACGCTGCAATCCGCGGCGGAGAGCGCTTTGCGCGAATCGGTGGGTACCAACCGCTTGGATACCGTGCTGTCTGGCGCCGGGCGTGAAAAAGTTGCGCAGGATACTGAACGGGTGCTGCAGGAAACCCTGGACCTCTATAACGCCGGCATTCAGATAACAGAATTTACGCTCAGGGACGTAAACGTGCCGTTGCAGGTCCGGGATGCCTTTTCCGATGTGAACAAAGCCCGTGAAGACCGGCAGCGTTTCGTTGAAGAGTCGCGGGTGCACGCCAACAGCGTGATCCCTGAAGCCCGAGGCCAGGCGGCGCGAATCCTGCAGGAAGCCGAAGGTTACAAACAGTCAACCATCGCTCTGGCGGAAGGTGAGGCTACCCGTTTCGGATTGGTATTGGATGAATATCGCAAGGCCCCGGAAATTACCCGCAAACGGCTGTACCTACAGACCATGGAAAGCGTATTTGGTCGGTCCTCCAAGGTATTTCTGGATGCGCAATCCAATGGCAATGTGCTTTATCTGCCGCTGGACAAAATGACGGGCGTACCAAGCGCCTCCGGACGCTCCAACATGCCCCCCGTAGTTACGCCGCAATCGGGTCAGGATAGTGGCAGCGATTCATCTACTCGAGCACCCCGCAGGGAGGGTCGCCAATGAACAAGACAGTACTCATGATACTGATCGTAATCGTAGGCATACTTGGCCTTTCCAGCATGTTTATCGTCAAGGAAACTGAATACGCCATCAAATTCCAGCTGGGTCGGATTGTGAAGGCCGATTACGGGCCCGGTCTCCATTTCAAGCTGCCGTTTGTGAACAATGTGCGTAAGTTTGATCGACGCATTTTGACGCTGGATACACCCTCCGAACTCATGCTGACGTCCGAGCAGAAATTCGTCAACGTGGATTCCTTCGTCAAGTGGCGCATCACGGACGTCTCGAAGTTCTATATTTCAACAGAGGGCATGGAATTGCGGGCTCTGAACCGTCTTGAACAGATCATCAAGGACAGGATGCGTGCCCAGATCGCCAGCAAAACTCTGGTCGAGGTAGTTTCTCAGGAGCGTGTCAACATTATGCGTGGCATTCAGGAGGCAGCCAATACCGCCACGGGCGAAGAGTTCGGTATCGAAGTGCTGGATGTGCGCATCAAGTCCATTGAATTGCCTGAAGACGTGCGTGAATCGGTCTTCCAGCGCATGGCAACAGACCGCCAGAAAGAGGCCAATCTGTTACGTTTCCAGGGCCGTGAAGAAGCTGAAACCATTCGCGCCAACGCCGATCGGGAAGTACAGGTACTGTTAGCTGAAGCCCGCCGCGATGGCGAAACCATGCGCGGTGAAGGTGACGCCAGAGCTACCGAGATCTACTCCCTGGCCTATGGTGCAGATGAAGAGTTTTATGCTTTTTATCGAAGTCTGGAGGCTTACGGAAACGCATTTGGTGGTGATCAGGATGTCATGGTGCTGGACAAATCCTCGGAGTTTTTCAACTACTTCAGTTCCGAATCTATCCAATAGCAGCGCTGGAGTGATTGAAGGCTTATGATGCAGGACTTGCTGGCGGCCTTTGCCTTGCTGCTGATCATCGAAGGATTAATGCCAGGCCTCGCACCGTTGGCCTGGCAGAAATACCTCGCTGAAATCATCCAAATGAATCCAAAGACGGTTCGAATTGCCGGAATCGTCAGCATGCTGGCGGGCGC
>JBGTHE010000154.1:0-3087 GCA_041746335.1 Lysobacterales bacterium
ATTGGTGCTGCACGGCAATCGCTGGCCGATCCGGATTGGTTTCTGAAAATGAAACTTGGCCTGGGAGAGCAAGTGCGATTGTGTCTTTACACCAATTACTGCGAGGCCCTGGATACCCGCCACAAGCAAGTGACTTGTGAGCTATGGGATCGCGAGGATTTGAATCAGCCGGGCATCAATATTTCGAACGATGGAAAACGCCGACTGGAAGCGCCCGACTGGAACATACCTTCACATTTGCCCATCAGATTGCTCGACGCAGAGTGATATGGGTGGTCCGATGAAATCAAGGAGTCAACATTGAAAATTCTATGCCTCGGTGGAGGGCCTTCCTCCCTTTATTTCTCCATCCTGATGAAGAAGGCGAATCCGGATTTTGACATCACCGTGCTCGAGCGTGGCGATCGGGATTCCACCTGGGGGTTTGGGGTGGTCTTTTCGGATGACACCCTGCGTGGCTTCATGGATGCCGATGCACCCACTTATCAGCGCATTGTTGAACAGTTTGCCTACTGGGGCGGCATCAATACCACCATACATGGCAAAAGCATCAACTCGCAGGGTCATGGGTTCTGTGGCCTTTCACGGCTCAAGTTGCTGAATATTTTTCATGATCGCTGTGAAGAGCTGGGTGTGAATCTGCGTTTTGGCGTCGACATCACCTCCGTCGATCAACTGCACACGGAAAACTACGACCTGGTGGTGGCGGGCGATGGAATCACGTCGATACTGCGTGAGGCATATAAGCACGAATTCCAGACCAGCACAGACTGGCGCTCCAACCGTTTCTGCTGGCTGGCTACCACCAAGCCACTGCAGGACTTCAGTTTCATCTTCCGCAACAATGAACACGGCTGGTGGTGGGTGCATGCCTACCGCTATGAAGAAGGTACGACGACCTGGATTGTTGAGTGCAGTGAAAAGACCTGGAAATCCGCCGGGCTGGAGCACGCCACTGAAGACGATACCAAGGCGTATTGCGAGGCACTGTTTGCTGAAGATCAGGATGGCCACCCGCTGATCACCAATCGCTCACAGTGGCGAACTTTCCCGGTGATTCGCAATGAACAACTCATCAACAAGAACATCGTGCTGATGGGTGATGCTGTGCGTTCCGCGCATTTCAGCATCGGTTCCGGTACCAAGCTGGCCATGGAAGACGCCATTGCGCTGGCGGGTTGTTTTCGCCAGGCAAATAATTCGGTACCCGACGCGCTCGACATCTACCAGCAAACCCGCAAGGGCGAGGCCGATCGTTTGCAGCGCACAGCAGTGGTCAGTCTGCGCTGGTTTGAACATGTTGATCGTTACGCATCAGCGCAGGAAGCAGAGCAGTTTACTTTTAACATGCTGGCGCGCTCCAAACGCATTACTTATGAAAACCTCAGGCTGCGTGATCCAGACTACATCCGATCGATGGATGGCTGGTTTGCCCGCCACACCCGGGAGGTCACCGGATTCAGCGATATCGATGTTGAAAATCCTGCTGTGCCGGTGTTCCAGCCTTTCAAAATTGGCCAGATGCGAGTGGAAAACCGTTTTCAGCTCTCTGCCATGTGCCAGTACTGTGCCGAAGGCGGCTACCCGCTGGACTGGCATCTGGTGCACTACGGTGCACGAGCGGTGGGTGGAGCAGGTCTGCTGAACACGGAGATGATCTGTGTTTCGCCCACGGCCAGGATTACTCCGGGTTGTGCCGGCATCTGGAATGCAGAACAAACCGAAAAATGGCGCCGCATTGTCGAGTTTGTCCACGGCAACAGCAAGGCAAAAATCTGTGCTCAGATAGGTCATGCGGGCCGCAAAGGCGCCACATGCGTGCCCTGGGATGGAGGTATGGATCAGCCTTTGAAGGAAGATGCCTGGGATATCATCAGCGCTTCAGCATTACCCTATCTGAAGCACAGCGCTATTCCCCGTGCCGCCAGCCAGCGGGATATGGACCAGGTGCTGGACGATTTTCTCAAGACCACCGCAAATGTTGAAACCGCCGGTTTCGATATGCTGGAGCTGCATCTGGCGCATGGTTATCTGCTGTCCAGCTTCATCAGTCCGGTCACCAACGTGCGCGAGGATGAATACGGTGGCGATATCCATGGCCGCATGAAATTCCCTCTGCGTGTGGTGCGGGCCGTGCGGCGGGTATGGCCTGAGCACAAGCCGCTTTCAGTACGCATCTCCGCGACCGATTGGGTAGACGATGGCCTGTCGGAAGCAGAACTGCTGGAGATGGCCAGAATGCTCAAAGCTGCCGGTGTGGATATCATCAACGTTTCCACGGGCCAGGTAACCAAAGAAGAAGATCCCATCTACGGCCGTATGTTTCAGGCGCCTTTTGCCGACCATATTCGCAATGAAGCGGGAATTGCCACCATCGTTGCGGGTAACATAACATCAGCTGATCAGGCCAACACTCTGATTGCAGCCGGGCGTACCGACATTGTTGCCATGGCCAGGCCCATCATGAATGAACCTCATCTGGTTCTGTCAGCAGCAGCGCATTATGGTCACCGCAAACAGTACTGGCCGCCTCAATATCACTCCGGCAAACCGGCTGCCGAGGGCCTGGCGCGCAGTGCCAATGAAGAGTTGCTGGAGCTGCGCCATGATGCCCGGCCACCCAAGCCGGGTGACGCCCTGGCGATAGCGGTTGCCAGAGGCGAAGTATTGTTATCGGGGAAGAAAGCCCAGAAGGCCTGACCAGCACATCCTGTGGATACTCTGAAAAAAACCAGAGTTCTCTGAATCACTGGAACAGGGTTTGGGGTTTTTCTGAAGACTCTCTTAATTGACTCATCCGGATGCAATACCTATAGTCTCCGCTTTTCATCTAGTGAATACGAAATGCGTTATTGGCAGGACCTTCAAACCGGTGAAACCTTCACCACTTCCCATCTGACAGTGACTCAGGAAGACATTCTTGAGTTCGCTGCCGAGTTTGATCCTCAGCCGTATCATCTGGATAGTGGCGCAGCACGCGAGTCCATATTTGGGGGTCTCTGCGCCAGCGGTTGGCAGGTGACGGCCCTGATGATGCGTTTGATCAGTGACAGCTTGCAGTCCAACAAAGTGGCCATTCTGGGAAGC
>JBGTHE010000155.1:0-4263 GCA_041746335.1 Lysobacterales bacterium
ACATTGCGATAAAGCTCCTCTACGGTTTCAATATTGTGGTTGAACACATTAGGGGGTGAGGCAGTAAATATATCCAGCGCCTTTTCCAGTTTGCTGCGGCCGCGAAAATCGGGAACCAGAATTTCCACCTGGATGCCTGGATTAGCTGCCCGCACGGCATCTATACATGCCGCAAAATGTGCTGCCCCACCGTCCCTCAGGTCATCCCGATCCACCGAGGTAATCACCACATAACGCAGCCCCATTTCCTTGACAGACGCAGCCAGCTGGCGGGGCTCATCCACATCCGGCGCCAAAGGCCGGCCATGCGCTACGTCACAGAACGAACAGCGACGCGTACAAATTTCGCCCAAAACCATGAATGTGGCCGTACCCTTGGAAAAGCACTCATGAATATTCGGACAGGAGGCTTCCTCACACACGGTCACCAGTTTGCGATCCCGCAAGCGCGCCTTGAGCTCACCCACAGCATTACCGGCAGGTAGCCGCACGCGTATCCAGGGTGGCTTGCGCAAACTGGGTAAAGACTGATCGAACTGGGCTGTATTGCGCGCCATTTTGGCTTGGCCCTGCTGTTTGCTGCCAGCAACGGCTACAGCAGGTTTTTTCAGGCTCTGCGGAATATCCAGCAGCAGTTTGTCCGCGTCAGTCATGCGGTGCTTTCTCCTGAATTTTCGCTGGGCAAACCTGAATCTTTCATCATGCTCTCGACTTCTGCAGTAACGACCATACAATGATTGTACTGCAAGGAACATGAGGCCAGACACGGATCTTCATCATAAGACGCACTTTTTATCTGGCATCACTTATATTTTGTTGCCTGATTCGAGGCTCATATCCTGTATGCGCCTGAAACCCAGATGTTCTGCCAATTCTGTAATGAGCCGTTGTTGCACGGCCGCAAGATCCTCAACTCCGAACTGTGACAAATGAGTTACCTCGAGGCCGGAAAACCCGCAGGGATTGATGCGCTGGAAAGGCTCAAGATCCATAGCAACATTGAGAGCGAGGCCGTGAAACGAACAACCACGCCGTATGCGTAGGCCCAATGACGCAATTTTCGCCGCCTGGACATAAATGCCCGGCGCACCCGGAAGCCGCTCAGCAGCAACGCCATAATGGGCCAGCACCCTTAATATGGCCTCTTCAATCCGGCACACGAAAACCTTTACACCCATGCCAAGACGCCGCAAATCCACCAGCGGATAGGCCACGATCTGGCCCGGGCCGTGATAAGTCACCTGGCCGCCACGATCCACCTGAATGACCGGTATGTCACCTGCGGCCAGGACATGCTCGGCCTTGCCTGCCTGACCCTGAGTGAATACCGCCGGGTGCTGAACTAACCACAGCTCATCGCTGGTGTTTTCATCGCGATTATCGGTGAATGCCTGCATCGCGCGCCACACCGGTTCGTATGCCTGCAGACCCAGCTGGCGCACTATTAGTACACGGCCATTTTCCGCTTCACTGCTCACGAAAAGTGGTGAATGTAGCCGGCGGGAGACCATCGAAATGGGTAGTTCATGAAAAAACTGCGGGGTTTATCACAATGCCATCACAACCAGATTGCTATCGGTGAGAGCCTGATAAATTTTGTCGAGCTGAGCTTGCGATTGCGCTTCGATAACCGCAGTCAGGGCCAGATAATTTCCGGCCTTGCTGGGCGAGGTGGTGATGGCTTCACCGGCAAACAGATCTGCCTGTGAAAGAATGATGTCGCTGACTACGCGAACGAACTCTTCAGTGTTGCGACCCATGGCCTTGATCGGGAACCGGCAGGGAAATTCCAGCAGCGTGGTATGATCATTCGTCGTCATCGCCCCACATTCCACCGACCCACATCTTCAGGCCATCCCAGCTGCGACCCATAAACCCGGCTTGTTCCACCGCGGCGAGGGTGACCAGATCAAGATTGACAATGGCGTTGTCATCCAGGCTGATGTTAATGCTGCCCACCACCGCGCCTTCAGCCAGCGGAGCGGTCACCTCAGACTGCAGCTCAACCTGCGCTTTCAAATCATCGTAGCGCCCACGCTGTATGGTAATAAACAGGGGTTGTGCCAAACCGGCACTGACCTCTTCGCTGGTACCCTTCCATACTTTCGCTTTAGCCAGTTCAGTTTTGGCCTGGTACAGCTGAATGGTTTCGTAAAAGCGGAAACCGTAATTCAACAGAGTCTGGCTTTCGCTGGCGCGCGAAGATTCGGAATCGGAACCCATTACCGCAGCCACCAGCCGCATACCATCGCGCAGAGCTGAAGAAGCGAGGCAGTAACCAGCCGCCTCGGTATGCCCCGTTTTCAGGCCATCGATGGCCGGGTCACGCCACAACAAGGTGTTGCGATTGTGCTGGCGAATTTCATTGAAGGTGAACTCTTTCTCGGAATACCAGGAGTAGTATTCGGGAAACTCATTGATGATCGCAGAGCTCAGCCGGACCACGTCGCGCGCAGTGGTGTAATGCTCCTCATGCGGCAGGCCCGTGGAATTCATGAAGTGTGTGCCGGTCATGCCCAGCTCTTCCGAATAATGGTTCATCAAACCGGCAAAGGCTTCCTCACTGCCGGCGATGTGTTCCGCCAGAGCCACGCAGGCATCATTACCAGACTGGATGATCACGCCGCGAAGAAGATCCTGAACACTCGGGCTCATGCTGGGATCAACGAACATGCGCGAGCCCCCTGTGCGCCACGCCGCCTCACTCACCACCACCGTATCTTCCAGCTTGATTTTCCCGGCGGTCAGTTCCTTGAAAACCACATAGGAAGTCATCAGCTTGGTGAGGCTGGCGGGCTCTACCCGCATGTCCGCATTGTGCTCGACCAGAGTCTGCTGGCTGAAAAAATCCTGCAGGATGTAACTTTTGGCGCCCAGAACCGGCGCCGCTGGAATAGGCGCGGGCCCACTAGGCACAGACGGCGTGGGCAGGTTGGGTACCTGTGCAGAAACTTGGGCAGCAAAAAGCAAAGCTGCCAGGATGAGCAATCTATTCATGGGTATCCACTGGTTCGCAAGAAGGCTGATTATTGCGGAAAGCGATCAAGGTTTCACTCTATGCGGGCGTTCGAAGCCCAGTTCAATGGCTCGCTGGATAACGGCATCGACCTCGCGGGCGGTGCTGTAAGGCCCAAGCCAGACCCGGTACATGCTGTTTCCTCTGTTAATGCTGGTGGGCTTCAGCTCCAAACTCTCGAGGCGGTTCACCAGCTCTTCAGCGCTATTTTTCTTGCCATAAGCCCCCATTTGCAGGAAAACGATCTCGTCCCCACCCGTCGCGCTGGCTACCCGCAGTTCACTGGCGGTTGGGGGCGGCATCTTGCTGGTGTCGATCACCCGAACCTCAACATTGGCCGTGCCTTTACCGATCATATCCAGCCGTATAGCACCACCATAAGACATATCGATCAAGCGATTATGCTTAAACGGGCCGCGGTCGTTGATCTTGACGATGACCTTGCGACCATTGTCCAGATTGGTGACCTCGGCATAAGTGGGCAGAGGCAGAGTTTTGTGTGCTGCAGTCGCGAGGTGCATGTCATAGGGCTCGCCACTGGAAGTGCGCCGGCCATGGAACTTGGTGCCGTACCAGGAAGCGATACCACGCTCCTTGTAGCCTTTGGCAGAGTCCATCACACGATACTTTTTCCCAAAAACTTCGTAAGGAGAATGGTTGCCGTACGAAGCCCTGGGCTCTTTGCGCGGCACCGCATCTTTCACATCGGCAGCTGTAATCTGCGCGCCAGAGGGCCCATCGTTCACTTCTTTGGGAGGATCTGCAGGCTTCTCGACCTTGGGTTTGGTGCTGCAGGCTGCAAACAAGGCAATGATCCCTGCAGCAAAAAGCAGCTGAATGTACCGCTGGCCTTCTCTCAAGGCTTCATTCCCTTGAGGATTTCCTCACTCAGCTCATAAACGGCCATGGCGTAAAGTGGGCTGCGGTTATACCGGGTGATGACGTAAAAGTTCTTGAAGGTCAGCCAGTATTCTTTGCCGGTTTTTTCTTCCAGGCCCGTCACCGTTGCCATTGCCGCCGGGTCCGAACCCGCTGCACTGAATCCACCAGCAGCCAGGTCCGCTACGCTGTGCTTCACCTTATAGTCACGATCTGCCACCAGGCTCATGTCCGCTTCCGCTGACATGTCGGCTTTCATCACCACCGGATCACCGTAGACCCAGCCGTGTACATGGAGGTAATTGGCCACACTGCCAATGATATCGTCCAGCGAGCTCCAGAGGTCGCGGCGCCCGTCACCGTCGAGG
>JBGTHE010000156.1:0-5411 GCA_041746335.1 Lysobacterales bacterium
GTAGCCAACAAGGACCCGCGCAGCCCGTTCGAGCTGAAGTTCCCGGCCAAATCCGAGGGGCTGAACAAGTGGACCTGGAATTACCGAAGCGAGAACCTGCACTGCATCGAGGACGTAAAGATTTTTGCAGGCTTCGGCGGGCCCAGCGTTCTGCCGGGTGACTACCGCCTGAAAGTGTCTGCGGGTGATCAATCCGCGGAAACCCCATTCACACTGGTAGCCGATCCGCGCCTGGCCGCCAGCCCCGCAGAAATGCAGGAGTGGGCTGCCCGTTCCAAAGAAACCGCAGATATGCTCGACCAGGTATTACGCAGTCTGGGTGAAATCCGTAAATCCCGAGCGCAGATTGAAAGCCTGATGGCAGAGTATCCGAATGATGACGGCCTGCAGACTTCCGGCAAGGCTGCTGTGGCTGCCATCGAGGCCTGGGACGAACAGATCAATCAACCGCTGCATCAGACCTATGAAGATGAGGATGCCTGGGAAACCATGCTGGGCGGGCAGATTCGTTATCTGTTGAATGTAATTGAAAACACGGGCGCTCCTGTGACGGGTGGCCAACTGGAGCGCCTGGCCGATCTGAAAACAGAGTGGGCCAGTCGTCAGGCTGAACTGCAGAGCATCACGCAACAGCACCTGCAACCCATCAATGAATGGGCAAAGACCCAAGGGATCAGCCATGTTTCAGTACCTCAATAAGCCCCATATGGTTTGAGACGCGGCCGTGCTAGTGGCCTGTAGCAGCCAAAGTGGGAGTAGCATGGCGAAGGGATGGCGGTGTCTGGTGCCGGTCTGGAGTGAGGCCGATAGCCATAGCTATCGGTCGAATGAAGACCAAGCCAGGTGCCGTCAGGCCGAGCCAGACGCTTCCGATTTGGCTGTTACAGGTCACTAGTGCACGACAGGCGGTTCCGGTAAGGACGGTTACAGGAGACACATTCATCCGATCATTGGCTGCCATATGCATCACGGCAATCCTGTGGCTCACGGCGGCTGTGACCGGCCACGCCGCTGGCCAAACGCCGGTCCAGGCTCCGGTAGCCGCCTCGTCCCAAAGCGCGGCGCAGCGGGAAGTGAACGAAATCTGGTCCTTACTGGCCTTGGCCATTGCTTTCAAGGATTGGCAAAGCGACACCGGCAGAGGTCACAACATTGCCACACTGCTGATTGATCCCTCCGGTCAGCCGGTTTTCTGGGCCAGAAATGATCGCTTCGCCACCGATAACGGAACGGACCACAGCGAAGTCCGGCTCATGCGATATTTCCTGGACTGCCCGAACCGGGTGCAGTACCTTGGCGAACAATCGCCGGAGCACTATCCCGGAGCTCGTACCGGGCGTGGCTTCACCCTCTATACCACGCTTGAGCCATGTGTGATGTGCACAGGCATGATGCTGATGAATCGCCTTACCACTGCAATCTATGTGCAATCCGATCCGGACTACGGCAAGGTTATGGAGCGTCTGGACGCTTCCACAGCTGCCGGTTGGCCACCTTATCCAGTCCACCTTGAGATAGCCCAGGTGCAGATGCCGGAAGCTGAAATGCTGGACAGCCTGTACGAAAGTCTCGGGCGCAAAGACATGATCATCCCCTTTCTGCGTACCGAGATGGCGCGGCAGGTTTTTGCCTCGGCAGATGGGCGTTTACGTGAGTTCCAGTCTCAACACGGCAACCAGGCTTTGTTGCCGATCGCCGTCGACTACCTCGACACCCGGGTGGACGCGGACTACCAACCCAACCCTCTGAAAGAATGCCCACAAGCGCCGTGAAAACAACTGAGGACTTCATGAAGATCGTTCAATTCGCCCTTATAGGTATCGTTCTGACGCTGACGAGCTGGCACCTTGAGGCAAACCAGTCTTTACTGTCACCCGACTTTTGTATGCGCGTCGATACCACCGTGATTCCCATGCCCGACGGCATCGAACTGGCCGTCGACCTGTTCATGCCTACAGGGGGTGCGCCGGATCAGCAGTTTCCGGTATTGCTGGAATACCTGCCGTATCGTAAAGACGAAGGCCTGAATCGAAATTCCAGTATGAACGCTTACTTTGTCGAACGCGGTTATGTGGTGGCCCGGGTGGACATCCGCGGCACCGGAAACAGTGAGGGCATGCTGGTGCCTTATGAATATTCCGACCAGGAATGGGCCGACGGCGATGCGGTGCTCAGCTGGCTGGCGGCACAGCCCTGGTCAACCGGAAAGGTAGCCATATTTGGGATCTCATGGGGTGGGTTCAATGCCATTCAGATGGCGGGGCGTGGGCACCCGGCACTGAAAACCATCATCGCCATCGATGCTACCGAAGATCTTTATCAGGAAGATGTGCATTACATTGACGGAATCATGCACCTCGATTCCTGGGAGATGTCGGCGGAGCTCTATAACGCCATGCCGGGAGCGCCTGATTACGTACTGGACCAGGACTGGATGGAAAATCGCTTTGATGCAGAGCCGTGGGTGTTGTCCCACAAACGGCAACAGCGTGACGGGCCCTATTGGGATAGGGGTTCCTGGCGTGATCGGCACGACACCATCAAGATTCCGAGTTTTCATATTGGCGGTTGGTACGATGGTTACCGCAATTCATTACCGCGCATGTTGGAGAAGGTAAAGAACGCACCGGTCAAGGCCCTGATCGGCCCCTGGATTCATGCATTTCCGCATGAACCCTATCCCGAACCGGGAATGGAATGGCGCCACGAAGCCGTGCGCTGGCTGGATTACTGGCTGAAGGACATCGACACCGGCATCATGGACGAACCGGCATTGGCAGTTTACATGCGCGAATGGCATCCACCCGGGCCCGCCCTGGATTTTGCGCCGGGCAGCTGGCGCTGGGTGGATGGATGGCCATCTTCCGACACCGAAAACCGCACGCTTTTCCCGCAGGCCGATCACGGCCTGGGTGAAAAACCGCAGGATGCCAGCGTGCACCATCTGAAAAACTTTGCCACGACGGGCTTCGAGGCCAGCGGCCCGGTGATGTGGTGGGGCGATATTGCCCATGACCAGCGCGGCACCGATGCCTATAGTTTGGTGTACCAAACACCGGTGCTGGAGCAGGAAACCGCCATTCTCGGGATGCCGCAGGTACTGCTGAGTGTGGCAGCGGATGCTACGCGTGCGAACTGGTTTGTCCGCTTGTCGGACGTGGCACCGGATGGCCGGGTAACACTGATAACCGGTAAGGGTTTCAACGGCACGCATCGTGAGTCGGCGCGAGATCCAGATGATATTGTCCCGGGTGTGTTCTTCCCACTCGACATCGAAATGCTGTTCACCTCATGGGTGTTCCAGCCCGGCCATCGCATCCGGCTGTCCATCAGCAATTCTCAATGGCCCATGTTCTGGCCCACGCCGTACCCGGTAACCACCTCTCTGCGATTGGGTGGCGAACAGGCTGCCCAACTGATTTTGCCAGTGCTGCCACCCAGCAAGTCGCCCGGACCTGAATTCCTGGAACCGGCGGAGTATCCCGGCGCTGCTGGCTTTGCTGCACTCCCCACTGCTGATGGCACTGCGTCAGGTTATGGCGAGATCAGCTCGGTGAATCGCAACCCCCAGACCGGTGAGGTAACCATTCGGGCTACCAGCGGGGGCGCTGACCAATACCCCTGGGGCAAGGAAACCTACCGCGAAACCATTGAACATAAAGCTTCAGACGAGCACCCCGAGATCGCCTCCATGCGCGGTACGCACGTCATCACCATAGAACTGGAGGGCCGTACTTTGCTGTTCGAAGGCGCGCTGGATTTCCGCAGCGATGCGGAGAATTTCTATTACGAGTATTTCCGCCGACTGACCGAAAACGGCGAGTTGGTGCGCGAAAAGAAATGGACCGAAACCATTCCGCGGGATTTTCAGTAAATTTCAATGAACATTGACAAGTTATCGTGTTCTGATAACTTGGTAACATGATCCTGTCGTTCGGAAACGATTTAGCCTCTGATCTTTTCGATGACCGAAACTCCAAGGCTACTCGCGGTTTCCCGACGGATTTCAGGCGGGCTGCCCGCCGCAAGCTACTCTTTCTGCATGATGCCTCTGTGCTGCAGGATATGCGCGCGCCCCCGGGCAACCGTCTCGAAAAGCTTCAGGGTAGCTTGCAGGGCTATCATTCTGTTCGAATCAATGACCAGTGGCGGCTTGTTTTTCAATGGAATAATGGGAACGCAATCGACGTACAGATAACTGATTACCATTAGGAGGTGATTTCGTGACCAATCAGCCAAAAAAACCTTTTCATCCTGGCGAAATACTGCTCGAAGAGTTTTTGCAGCCTCAGGGGATGACCCAGACTGCTTTCGCGGAGAAAGTGGGATGGACACGCGCCAGACTCAACGAGCTGGTTCGGGGCAGGCGCGGAATCACTGCGGATGCGGCTATCGACTTGTCCGAAGCATTGGGCACCTCAGCCAAATTGTGGATGAACCTTCAGGCAACCTATGATTTGGACAGGGCGGCAAAATCTCGCGCAGCCTGAGGGAAAGCTTCGCTATGCTGAATGAATAAATCACCCACCCCGGCACCTTTGATGCTCATCCCCGGAATGATGAATGACGAGCGCGTCTGGCGTCATCAGACGGCGGCCCTGCGCCCGCGCTGTTCTGAAATCCAGGTCGTCGATATCACCACGGCCGACAGCATCGAGGAAATTGCCCGACTGGCGTTGCAATCGGCCCCGGAACAGTTCTCGCTGGCGGGGTTTTCCATGGGCGGCATTGTGGCGCTGGAAATGTATCGCCAGGCGCCGCAACGGGTATTGCGGCTGGCATTGCTCGGCAGCACCTCGCGCACTGAGAAACCCCATCAACTCGCACTCCGCCTGGCTTTGATGGAACGAGCCAGAAGCGAACCCTTTCGTGGGTTCATGCAAAAAGAACTGATACCACCATCCCTGGGTGCGGCCAACAAGGACAATTCTTTGTTGCAATGGGAAATAGTCGACATGGCGCTGCTGCTCGGCGCCGACATCTACTTGCAGCAATGCCAGGCTCTCAATACACGGCGCGATTATCGCGACATGCTGGGCGAGATCACTTGCCCCAGCCTGATCATCTGTGGCGACGAAGACAAGGTTTGCCCCAGCTGGATCAGTGAAGAAACTGCGAAGGGTATTGGGGGTTCCACCTTGCTGATCATCAGGAACAGCGGACACATGGTTCCTCTGGAAGCGCCCGAAGAGGTGTCGTCGGCACTGCTGGCATGGTTGGCGGGGCCTACATGATCACCCTCTACACTGCCGGCACGCCCAATGGCTACAAAGTCTCCATCATGCTGGAGGAGTGCGCGCTGGACTACCGGGTACACGCGATTGCTCTTGGCAAGCTGGAACAGAAGCAGGACTGGTTCCTGAAGATCAATCCCAATGGCCGCATTCCGGCGATCGTCGATCACTCGCAGG
>JBGTHE010000157.1:0-3507 GCA_041746335.1 Lysobacterales bacterium
CTACCTGATCGGGGCGCATGCGCCGGTCAACCGCGAAATCACAGCGCTTGATATTAAAGTGATCGGCGATATGCCGAAGGATCTCAACGGCATATACCTGCGTAATGGTCCTAATCCGAAACACAGTCCACTTGGCGTCCACCACTGGTTTGATGGTGATGGCATGATGCATGGAGTTGAGATTGCCGATGGCAAGGTCAATTACCGCAATCGCTGGGTGCGCACCACCGGCCTGGCTGCAGAAGAGGCCCAGGGCACCGCCATCTGGCCGGGCCTGATCGACCGACCCAATCGTTTCCTGAAACCCGCCTGGGGCGCTGATCGTTACCTCAAGGATTGCGCCAATACGGACGTGGTGTTTCACAATGGCATGGCGGTAGCCACTTTTTATCAATGCGGTGAGCCTTATCTGCTGGACCCCCACACATTGGAAACGCTGGGGCGCATTGATCTTGGTGCCGCTGGTGGGCGGTTCATGTCGGCCCACAGTATGGTGGACGAACACACGGGCGAAATGATGTTTTTCGATTACGCCACGGTTGAACCCTTTATGACGTACGGTGTGATTGATCCCGTGGGAACGGTCAGTCACTTCACCGCCATCGAATTACCCGGGCCACGCTTGCCTCATTCCCTGGCCATTACGGAGAATTACACCATCCTGATGGATCTGCCGCTGTTCTGGGACCCGGAATTGCTGCGCCAGGATGCGCATAAGGTGACCTTCTACTCAGAAATGCCCAGCCGCTTCGGCGTGCTCGGGCGCCACGCGACAGGAGACACCATTCGCTGGTTTGAAGCGGAGCCGTGCTACATCTACCACGTGATCAATGCCTGGGAAGAAGGTGACGAGGTGATCATGGACGGCTGCCGCCTGGAACATCCGGAACCCGGGCAGGACCTGCGTCGCCGTTATGCCGGGCCTTATGCGAGCCTGATGGCATGGATGCGCCTTGATGCCACCTACCATCGCTGGCATTTCAATATGAAGACCGGCCAGTGTCGTGAAGAGCCGCTCAACGACCTGATCTCGGAATTTCCGATGATTAATGGCCGTTATCTCGGCCGCCCTTCGCGCTACAGCTATCACGTAAGCTTTGCGCCGCAGGAAACCGTGCTGTTTGACGGGCTGGTTCGTTACGACTCGCAGAGCGGGCGAATCCAGCAACATCATTATCAGCCGGGCCACTACGGCAGTGAGTCGCCTTTTGCGCCGCGCGTTGGCGCTGTGGATGAAGACGATGGATACGTCGTGAGCTTTGTCAGCGTGCCCGATGAGAATCGCGCGGAACTGCAGGTATTCGATGGCCGCGACATCACCACCGGGCCGATTTGCCGGGCGTTGATTCCGCAGCACATACCCAGCGGTTTTCATGCGTGCTGGATCGCTACTGGCTCTGAATAAGTCCATCCTGGACTTCTCAGAGCACGGATTCTGAAAACCGTGGCCAAATTGGTTTTATGGCAGCATCCTTCATTTTCAATGAGCTACTCATTAAAAATGGCAACCCATCCCTGTGCCGCGACTTTCCCCAATTCACTGGGAAAAGTCGGTCTGATTCCTTTTTGAATTTTCCGGATTAGCTCGTGCCCAAAATTTTACAGGACAAAACTTTCATCATCACCGGCGCTGGCAAAGGTCTGGGCCGCGGATACGCGCTTCATCTGGCCGGGCTAGGCGCCAACGTGGTGGTGAACAACCGCAGTCATGCCGGTGAGGCCCAGTCTTCGGCCAAGGGCGTGGTGGCGGAAATCACTGCTGCTGGAGGCAAAGCCGTGGCCGAGTACAGCGACGCCGAGGACCCAGCGAGTGGTGAAAAACTACTGGCTACTGCACTGGAAGCCTTTGGCGGCCTGGACGGCCTGGTAGCAAATGCCGGCGTGGCTGAAGGCACCAGCTTTCACAAGCAAACCCTTGCCGAATTGCGTCGCACGATCGAGATCAACCTGATGGGCACGGTCAATGTGGTCCACGCGGTTTACCAGCATATGTACCAGCAAAGCCGTGGCTCGATTGTGGTCAGTTCATCAGTAGCCGGCTTGTATGGTGAGCACGGCTTACCGGCCTATTCCGCCTCCAAAGCTGGCTTGCTGGGGCTGATGTACTCGCTGAGCAAAGAGGGTGCGCGGCACCGAGTGCGGGTCAATGCACTGGCGCCGTATGGGGCGACCCAAATGACCGAGGAGCACCTCACGGAAGAACTCAAAGAAAGTATGCGGCCGGAACGGGTTGCGCCGGTGGTGGCCTGGCTGATGAACCCGGCCTGCACCGTCAATGGCGAAATCATCATTGCCGGCGGCGGCCTGATGGGAACAGCGCGAGTGCGCGAGCCGGTTCCTGTGAACATTGCCGATGATGCCGATTTTGCGGCCGTGGATCAGGCCTGGCAGAAGCTCAGTAGCTTGCCCCTGGAAAAGGCTTACCGCGGTGCTTTACAGCACTCCGCCGGATTCCTGAAAATCGAATAATTCGGGGTCGGTGCCGAGTCTTAGGGCAACCGACGCGCTTCCTCATATTCAGCTGCCACGCGATCGACAATGGCGGCCAGCGGCTCGATTTTGTGCACCATGCCCACGCCCTGCCCGGCTGACCAGACATCTTTCCAGGCCTTGATTTTGGTACTGGAGCCGGTCAGATCCATGCGCCCCTTGGCCGGCAGATTGGCGGGATCCAGCCCGGCCGCAATAATGCTGGGTTTCAGGTAATAGGCAGGAGCGCCGGTAAAAGAACTGCTTAGAAGCAAGTCATCGAAAGTCGAATCCACTACCATTTGTTTGAAAGGCTCAAACGCGATGCTCTCTTCGGTGGCAATGAAACGGGTACCCATGTAACTGAGCTCGGCGCCCAGCACTTCAGCTGCACGCACGGCCCGTCCGTCACCAATGGCCCCTGAGAGAATCAGGATACCGTCAAAAAACTCGCGTACCGCAGGCACAAATGCAAACCCCGCCATTGCCCCGGTATGCCCACCGGCACCGGCGGCAACGAGCGCCAGGCCATCCACTCCCGCCTCAGCTGCCTTGCGGGCATAGGCCACGTTATTGACGTCGGCGATCACCAGACCGCCGTAATCATGCACCACCTCGACCACGGCTTTGGGACCACCTAGCGCGGTGATTACGATGGGCGGTTGGTATTTTTGGACGAGCGCCAGTTCAGCATCCAACCGGTCATAGGTGCTGTGAACCACCAGGTTCTGAGCCCAAACCTGAGTTGATCCAGCTACCTGTTTATCCCGCAGCATGGCCAGTTCCGATGTGATGCGCTCCATCCACTCTTCCAGCACTTCCAAAGTGCGGGCATTGGGGGCCGGAAACGAACCCACAATTCCCGAGCGACAAGCCGCGACCACCAGTTCCGGTCCGGAAACCAGGAACATGGGCGCACAGACCACCGGCAGCCGCAGAGTCGCGCGCAATTGTGCGAAGCGATTACGCGCTTCCGTTCTAACCATAATGAATAATCCTTATTTGCACGTAGTAACTTTCATTATTAGACTATCAAAA
>JBGTHE010000158.1:0-7156 GCA_041746335.1 Lysobacterales bacterium
TAACCTGGGCGTTAGCGCCAGTTGCCACCATTCCCAACTTGCCAGTTGAGTAGAAAAGGAATAATTTATACTCATGGCTAGGTTTGAATTCGATGACAAGAAGAGCAGTGACAATCTAGCGAAACATGGAATTGATTTTCAGGACGCGCAGGCGCTTTGGAAAGACCCTGATCTGCTTCAATTTCGAGCCAAGTCTGAAGATGAAGAGAGGTACCTTGTGATTGGACGTATTGATGCCAAGCACTGGTCCGCCATTGTCACCTACCGAGGCGAGAGTATTCGCCTGATATCAGTCAGGCGATCCCGCAAAACGGAAATAGAGTTATATGAAAGCTAAGGAATTTGACAAAAAGTTTGACGAAGGTAAGAAGGACGTCGTTGACGATCTCGACCTTTCAACAGCACGACGCGTCAACCAGGAGCAAAAGCGAATCAATGTCGACTTCCCTTCCTGGGTAGTGGAGTCTTTGGATCGTGAAGCTGCGCGAGTTGGAGTGACTCGTCAGTCTATTATCAAGGTCTGGTTGGTTGAACGTCTCAAAGCAGAAGCCGCTAACAATCCGCTAAATGGTGACGCCGCAGGTGGCTCACATTAGCGGCACGTTATTGCCAGTATCTTGCCCATAACTAATAAATGACGAAGCCCTGCGGGGAGAGTGGAAGGGCCACAGGTCATCCAGGTTTGGAATCAAGTATCGGGTTATTTACCAGGTTGAGGCTGCTGAAATTTATGCTTTCTTGACAGCACCTATAAACAGGTACTAATAGTAGCCCTGTTTGAAATGAGGGTGTGGCCATGCAAACGAAATTTTCAGAGGATGTTATTCCTCTGTCCGATCTGAAGGTGAACCCGGACAAAGTCGTTAGCCATGTGAACGATACACATAGGCCAGTCCTCCTGACCAGCAGAGGCAGAGGGGTTGCTGTGGTGCAAAGCCTCGACGAATATGAGAAAGCTGCAGAAGAACTGCGATTCATCAAGGCTGTGGCTCAAGGGTTGGCTGACATTCGGGAAGGTAATACCGTCACGTTTGCTGAAGCAAAGAAAATACTCGGCGCAGAGTAAGTGAAAATCGCTATCGCTCGCTCTGCCCTGAGCGACCTCCAGGAGATCAAGACTTATTATCTGGAGCAAGGAGTGCCGGACATTGGACAGAAGTTTGTAAATGCCATATTGAAAAACGTGCAGAGGCTGCGTGATCATCCAGGCTCCGGCAGAAAAGTTCCCGAGTGAACTTTTCGGGAATCGACTTCATACTCGTTCCCGGCTAGCAGAGACTCAGCTTCAAGCTGTTACGATCATGGCCGGCCGTGTTGCTTGTCGGCATGGATGTTCTTAACGGAATATCTCTTTTGTGGAAGTGTTGCACGAAGTGCCCTGGCCCTGGCTAACCGCTCGGAAGTTGGTAGGAAGTTCGAGCTTTGATGTCGCGGCGCCAGGGCTAATCGTCGTAGTGTCCACCAACAGCGAAGATGTAAATGTAGACGTCGTCCCATTTGTAAATCAGTCGGTCCTTCTGGGAAATTCGCCTTGACCAAAGTCCAGACAGATTATGTTTTAGCGGCTCAGGCTTGCCGGTGCCTGTGCTTGGATCCGTAGACGGAATCATTTCCTTAAGAAATTTGCGCAACGACTTGTGCATATTCTTGTCGTTCTCGCGCATGGCCTCGTATGCTTCCCATGTGTTGCCTTCAAATACGAGTGATCTCATCCATTTGCTCTTTTGTCGGTTTGTAGCCCTCTTTCTTGTTGTGCGTTGCCAGGGAGGCGGCAATCTGCTTCATAAGGTCGCTATTCTGCAAAACATAGAGAGTTTCCTGCTCTCTTTCCCAGTCTTCAGCACCCATCACCACAAAATCTTCGCCGGAGCGGCGCGTGACCCTAAGCGGCTCATGTTTGCTAAGCGCTTGTTCTACAAGGCTTTTAAGATTTTCTCTAAACTGGTTAACACTTACGGTATCCATAGCGGTCGCCCTCAGTTGTACGGGATTGCCGTACATTACACCAGAAGCCCTGACAAAGCACTCCAGATGAACCATGGCCCGAAAGGAAGTGCTGCACGGGATAGCAGGTTTACTCAAACCCGGAAGAGTAGATGAGCTCCTCTTTCCAGGCGTCCTGGCATCCTTCGGGCCATTTCATGGCCCAGATTTGCGTGATCCTATCTGCTTCCGCCGCCCTGCTGCATTGTTCGCGTATACGAGAGGTTGGGAATGGGGCCATATTGGCCTTCTCCCGAGGTCCCTTGCCGTCTGCACCAGTACTATAATTCATCCAGCCACTGCTGCCATTCAGTATCAAGACCGCTGGGATTCCTCCACTCCCCGCTCTTCCCACCCGATTTGTACAGCAACCGCACATCGGTGATTTCCAGAGCGGGCTCGACGGGTTTGATCAGGTCCCAGAGGGTTAGCAGGGCAACATTCAGCCCGGTAAGCGCTTCCATCTCCACGCCGGTTTGTGCGGCGATCTCCGCCATGCAGTACATATCGATGGCGTTTGCTTCCGGCCGCAGCACGGAACGCAGCATGACTCGGTTCAGGGAAATGGGATGACAGAGCGGGATCAGCGCCGGTGTTTGTTTGGCTGCCTGGATGCCCGCGACTTCGGCCATGGCGCGCGGATCGCCCTTGGGAAGGGTGCCCGCCTGCAGCATGGCCATCGCTTTCGCGCCGATCACGATGCGGCCACCGGCTATGGCCAGGCGTTTGCTCACGGCCTTGGCCGATACATCGGCCATGGACCAGTTCTGTTCAGTATCTTTGTTCATGGTCTCTGTTTCACTTCTCCCAGCCCAGCGTACCATCTTGCAATCAATTCGCGCTGTTCTTCAGTCATGCCGTGCATATTGCCCAGCGGCATGGTTCGCGTGACCGCTACCACCTGGTAGATGCGCTGTGCCTGTTGCTCGATCTGCTGAGGAGTTCCCAGCAGGACCCCCAAAGGCGGCGCATAAAAGCCGGTAAAGCTGGGTTTCTCAGCGTGACAGTTGGCGCAATGCTGCTCGATCAGCGGCTGGATATCAGCCAGTTGTGGTGCTCCGGCTGCAGTTTCCGACGCGGCCTCACTGCTAGCCGAATTGAATTCAGTGGTTATGGCAGTGGAACGTGGCAGCGTGGAGGCAATCAGGCCCAGCATCAACAACAGCGAGAGCGGCAGTACCCAGCGATTGTGCCCTTGAGCATTTTTCGGCAGATGACGAATATTGAACCAGTGCCGGATACCAATGGCAGCGACTGAAAACACGAGCAGGATCAACCAGCCGTGCGGACTGCCGTAGGTGGCCGGATAGTGGCTGCTGATCATGGTGAACAGCACCGGCAGCGTAAGGTAATTATTGTGCCGCGAGCGCAGCAGAGCATTCCTTGCGGGCTCTGCAGCCGGTTCCCGCTGCTCTGCCAGGGCCGCGACCAGTTCCTTTTGTGCCGGGATAATGACGTGCGCAACATTCGCCACCATGACCGACCCGATAGCCGCGCCCACGTGAATGTACGCTGCCCGGCCACTGAATATCTCGAACAACAGCACCGCGAGCAGCGTGAAGTACACCAGGATCACCAGCGCCAGAATGAATGGCCGTTGCTTAAGGGGTGAATTACACAGCGCGCTATAGACCAGCCACGAGATGAGCAGAGAACCCAGGCCGATTGCGATCGCCAGTGCCGGGCCAACGCTCGTCACTCCCGGCTTGAGCAGGAACAGCGACGGGCTCCAGTAGTACACCGTGGCCAACAGCGCGAGTCCTGTCAGCCAGGTGAAATACGCTTCAAATTTGAACCAGTGCAGTCGCCGCGGCAGGGTGGCTGGCGCAACGCGGAATTTCTGCAGGTAGTAGAAACCGCCACCGTGCACTGCCCACAGATCACCCGCCAAGGGATCGTCCGGGCTGAAGTGGCGTTCCAACTGATTTTCCAGCCAGTTGAAGTAGAACGAGGCGCCGATCCACGCGACTCCGGTGATGAAGTGGGACCAGCGCAGCAGCAGGCTCAGCCAGTCCTGCAGCCACCCCAGGTACACCGCGTCCATCAGGCAGCGGCGATGCGGTCTACCGCCTTCAAATGTTTGGCAATGTCAGCCTTATCCAAAAATGAAGCTTCAAAGCTGTTGCGCACCAGTTCAATGATCTCGTCGCTCGACAGCCCAACGGTATCGACCAGCACATTGAAATTGTCGTTTACATAGCCACCGAAATAAGCCGGATCGTCGGAATTGATGGTGGCTTTCAAACCCATGCCAAGCATGTCGCGGATGGGATGGTCGCGCATATCTTTGACCACGGCCAGACGGAAATTCGACTGCGGGCAAACGGTCATCGGAATCTGTATCCGGGCCAGACGTTCAACCAGATTATCATCTTCCAGCGAGCGGTTGCCGTGATCGATGCGATCCACTTTCAGCACATCCAGCGCTTCCCAGACATACTCAGCCGGCCCTTCTTCCCCGGCATGCGCAACCCGCTTGAGACCCAGCTCGCCGGCGCGGGCGAAGACTCGCGCAAAATTTCTCGGTGGATGCCCTTTTTCGGACGAATCCAGGCCTACACCGGTAATCCTTTCAAGATAAGGTTCCGCTTCGGCCAGAGTGGCCAATGCGCTGTTCTCATCCAGATGCCGCAGGAAGCACATGATGATTCGGCTGCTGATGCCCAGTTCCTTCTGACCTTTTTGCAAAGCCGACCAGATACCCTCAAAGGCCGTTGCAAAAGCAACGCCGCGGCTGGTATGGCCCTGTGGATCGAAAAAGATCTCCGTATGCACCACATTGTCGGCCTTGCAACGCAATAAATACGCCCAGGTGAGATCAAAAAAGTCCTGTTCGGTGAGCAGCACCGACATGCCCCGGTAGTAGAGATCGAGAAAGTCCTGCAGGCATTTGAAACGGTAAGCCTTGCGCACAGCGTCCACATCGGCATAAGGCAGTGCTACCCCGTTACGCTGGGCCAGTGCAAACATCATTTCCGGCTCCAGGCTGCCTTCAATGTGCATATGCAGTTCGGCTTTGGGAAGATCAGCGATCAGTTTTCGGCGTCGGTCCATGTGGAATCCATCATCAATTGAGCCAGCAGGCTGAGTGCAATGGTAGCAGGCTGCTTTCCATGGATACCAGAAAGTCCGATGGGGCAAACGAGCCGCTGCAGTTGCTGATCAGAGACGCCGCCCTGTTTCAGACGGTGAATGAACCGCTTGCGCTTGGTGTCGGAACCGATCAATCCCAGCCAGCGGAAATCCCACTCAGCATCCTGGCGCTGCAGAACGGCCTGGCAGATCGCTTCGTCCAATTGGTGGCTGTGGGTCATCACTACGAAGAGGCTATTGGTTTTGGCTGCTGCCACCGCTGCCAAAGGATCTGATGTGAACAGCGTGCAATAATCCACAGCATCCTCAGGAAAAATATTCAGCCGCTGATCAATCCAGCTGAGTTTGAATGGCAGGCCGCGAAGCATGCGCGCAACTTCCTGGCCCACATGGCCAGCGCCGAACAGAAACAGCTCCGGCCGCTGGTCCTCAATGCGCTCCAGCCACCAGTTGCCCGTCTCACTCTCGACTGCTACGAGAGCGTTTTGGCTCGAGTCGGCATTATTCGGATTTTCTGGCTGCAATAGCAGGGTGGCTGCCTGCCAAACTGGCTCCGGCAAATCCGCGGGCCGCGTGGAGTGCGCCTTAAGCACATGATGCAGGGGCACAGCCGCATCCACAGCGGAAATAAGAATCGTAGGTGAGGAATCCGCTTGAGCTTCTATCAGGTCGTCCAGCCAGCCAACTGTGCCAGCAGGGATCCGCTCGAAATGCAGATTAACCGCTCCGCCGCAGCATTGATTCAGAGCCGGGCCGAGCCCAAATGGCAGCAACTTTTGGATTGTTCCAGCGGATTCAGCCAGCATTTGCCGCGCTTGCGAAATTGCGGTGAATTCCAGATTGCCACCACCAATGCTGCCTGCCGTCGATTCTGCCGTAACAACCATACGGCAACCCGACTCGCGCGGGGCCGAGCCCAAGATCTGGTTGAGGGTTACAAGTACGCTGCTTTGCCGTGCCAACAAGCTTTGCAAAGCAATGGTCCAGTGTAAGTAATCGTTCAACGCCGGTTGATCCACTTAGTCCCGCATGGCGGGAATTGGCAACCATCCTATGGCGGGGTGCGAAGCAAGTCCACTGTGACAGGATTACTCTGGCCCCATCCTTCTTCCAGGCCTTACTCTTCCGGCGTGTACCAGATCGGCGAGGTGTAGGCGCGCTCCTGCGTTGTCATCGGGACTTCCTCGCCCAACTTCACATTGAAGCGCTTGGCGTCGTAGGCTGTCCAGCGCGGCGTTGGAATCTCGATTACGCGCGAGTAGTAAACCGCTCTGAGGCTGTGATCGAAATCCGGATCTTTCCACACGGCGGCGAGCTGAGCCGCGCCGATGCTGTTGGTGTAGGTGGCATTCGCTACGTCGACGGTACTGCCCACGGCGGGCAGCTTGTCATCGGCGCCGAGCGTGCGCTCGCCAGACCAGGCCACGTCATAAACCTTCTCCTGACGCGCGCCCTGCGCATCGACCCATCCCTTGATGATCTGGATGCGATCGAGGTTGCCGCCTTCCGGATCCTTCATCGCAGTGACCAGAAACGTCGGCGCCTTTTCGGGCGAAGCCGCCGTGAGATCGCCACCCATCGGCACGCCCTTGCCATAGCCGGCTTCTGCGATGTCGTTTGCCTGCGCATCCGCATCGACGAAGTCCCAGCCGCCGAAGAAACGCACGGTCATGCGCGGACCCGTGGTGGCATAGACTTCCTTGCGCTTCATCGCGTCCCAGATGGCGGCGCGCGTATTCTCGGTGGCCCAGACCGCGGCGTAGCCAGATGCGGTCTGCTCCCAACCCATGATCGTCGCGGCTGCGGTCTGCATGAACGTATGCTCGGCGCGCGTTGCACTCGGCTCGTTGGGCGTGGTCTTGCCAAAGAAGTTGTTGTCATCGGTCGTTGCGAGCGATGTGTGCGCGTCGGTCGAACCGATCATGCCTAACTTGTAAGGATTCACGCCGAGTTTCTGCTCGAGCTGCAGGCCGGTCTGCAGCGCCGTTCGCGCGTACTCGCCTTGAAGCATCTCATTCTTCTTGGGCTCGCTCAGATTGAGATTACCTTTGTCCCAGATTTCGAAGCCGGCGAGTTCGTC
>JBGTHE010000159.1:0-3933 GCA_041746335.1 Lysobacterales bacterium
GGACTGCCGGGTGCGTATCCCTTTACGCGCGGGGTGCACCCTACGATGTACCGCGCCCGACCCTGGACTATCAGACAGGTTGCGGGTTTTGGCACTGCCGAGGACACCAATAACCGATACAAGTACCTGCTCGCTCATGGCGAGACAGGTTTGTCCACCGATTTCGATCTTCCCACATTGCTGGGCTATGACTCCGATCATCCCATCGGCCTGCCGGAGATTGGCAAAATCGGAGTAGCGGTGGACACGATCAACGATATACGCATGCTCATGGCGGACATTCCGCTGGATGAAATTTCGACATCCTATACCGTCAACGCCTCGGCTTTTGTGTTAATAGGCATGTACGAAGCCGTTGCCAAGGAGCAAGGTGTCGCGAAGGAACTGATTACCGGTACTTGTCAGAATGACATTCTGAAAGAGTACACGGCGCAGAATGAATATATCTACCCGCCTGCCGATTCCGTGCGCCTGGTGGTGGACACTATGGAATACGCCGCTAAAACCATGCCGCGCTATAACGCGGTGAACGTGTGCGGTTATCACATACGGGACGCGGGTGCCAACGCGGTCCAGGAACTGGCTTTTACACTGGCGGCAGCGCATTGCTACGTTACTGAAGCCGTTGAACGCGGCCTGGAAGCCGATAGTGTTGCACCCCGCATTTCATTTTTCTGGAACATCCAGAACGATTTCTTTGAAGAGATCTGCAAATTGCGTGCTGCGCGTCGCTTATGGGCGCGCATGATGCGTGAGTGGGTCGGCGCGAAAGACCCAAGATCGTGGTTGATGAGGGCGCATTGCCAGACTTCCGGCGTCAGTCTTACCGCACAACAACCCGACAACAACATCGCTCGCACTGCCATACAGGCGATGGCTGCGGTACTGGGCGGTACTCAGTCGCTGCATACCAACTCCAAGGATGAAGCATTCCAAATTCCCTCGGAAGGCGCGATAAAAATTGCTGTCCGCACTCAACAGATCCTGCAGCTGGAGAGTCGTGTCATTGATGTCGTCGATCCGCTGGGAGGGTCGTACTACGTGGAGAACCTGACCAACCGTCTGGAAGGTGAAGCTGAGGCATTGATTCGGAAGGTGCTGGATCGGGGCGGCATCATTCGTTGTATCGAAGACGGTTACATTCAGCAACAGGTAGCGGATGCGGCAGCTGATTTCCAGCGCGCCCTGGAGCAAAAGGAAGCGTTTACTGTGGGGGTAAATATTCACGTTGATGAGGAGACAGACCTGCCGTTTGATCCCTTCGTTCTCGATGAGGGTGTCAGCGAACGCCAACTCAAACGTCTGAAGGAAGTACGCAGGACTCGGGGGCAAGCTGAAGTGACCAGCTCGCTCAAGGAGGTCAAAGCGGCCGCCATCGCGAAGGAAAACATCATGCCATCGGTTTCCCGGGCCGTTAAGGCGCAGGCAACCGTGGGAGAAATCTGCGATGTACTGCGCGAAGTTTATGGTGGATATCGCGCTCCGATCGTTTATTAACGCAACTGAGGCCCAGCCATCGTTGAGGAAGAGATGAACGATCCCTTTGAAAGTCTCATCCGAGTGCGCATGTCGACGGCTGATGCTGCACTGCGCACAAATTAATTGAACTGATTCGCCACACCGTTTCTGGTGTCAGGGTGCGCTCGCCGGCGGTTCTGTTCGGCACGGCTACAGATATTGCGGTGGTTCCCCTCGCCAGCAAATCAACTATTCCAAAAGACTGATAGCACAAAGTTTTCTCCTCTGTCTGTTAAGCCAACTTAATGAGCCGTATTAGATTTATTAGTTGGCCATCCCAAATAGCTGAGGCATAGGATTCAGGGGGTGGGGTTTTACTATTGCTGACAGGAGAGAGTTGCATGGCCGTTCGGTTAATTTGCGCCTTCCTTGGCGTCTCGCTCAGTTTCTCAATTCTGCTTTCGACTTCGGTACTGGCACAAGAACCGGGTGAAGAAGAGGAGTCGTCTGAAGACAAAACGCTGGAAGAGGTGATTGTCACAGGATCCAGACTGGTACGCACTGGCGCCGAGGCGCCGATTCCGATTACTTCGGTCGACGCGGGTGAAATCGAGCGTTCCTGTTCCACGCTGATCTCCGACATCGTTGGTGAGTTGCCGCAGTTCGGCATTAACAACGGCCGCATGACGGAAGTCTCGGGGCAGGCAACCAATGCTCCTTTGCAGTCGGCCGGTACCGAGCGCCTGAATCTGCGGGATCTCGGCGCACAGCGCACCCTGGTCCTGGTAGACGGAAGGCGGCACGTGGGCTCGATCGCCGGCTCAAGCGTAGTCGACGTCGGCTCAATTCCAACTCCCCTGGTTGAACGCGTCGAAGTCAGCACCGGTGGCGCATCGGTGGCGTACGGTTCGGACGCCATCGCCGGCGTGGTTAACTTCATCATGAAGGAGGACTTTGAAGGCGTGGAGTTCGAAACCCGGTACGGCGATTCACAGGAAGGTGGAGGCGAAAACGCCTTCTTTTCGGTAACCGCCGGCGGGAATTTCGCCGACGGCCGTGGCAATGCGGTCCTGAGCGCTTCCTATAACGATATCGGCGGGATTGAAGGCATCCAGCGCGATTACCTGCTGGAACGGTGGGGGTTCATCGGCAATCCGGCAAACACCAGCGGCACCGACGGCATCCCGCGGCTCATACTCGCCCCCAACATTCGGCTCACCAACATCATCGATGAACGCGGCATCCTGTATGGCCTGATTACGGGTGAGGCACTGGTGTTCGACCAGGTAACGGGACTCCGTCCAATCGTAAGAGGTATTGGCACCCCAGACGTCGGCAATGTCTCTGGCGGTGATGGATTCGATCTCATCAAGAACCAGATGGTCGCAACACCGTTGAACCGCACGTTGATGACCGGGCGGGTCAACTATGACGTCACCGACAAGATGGAGTTTTTCTTTGAAGGGAAATTCTACTCGGTGGATGCCGAGGTGGTTTCCCCACCCATGCTCGACGCAATCGTGTACACGGAAAACAGCCAGCTTTTCTCCGTCTTTCGGGAAAATCCGTTCTTGCCGCAAGATGCTGCGAGTGCTGCGCTGTTGGACGGGTTCTTCGCGAGCAATTTGGGCCAATTGGGGCTGGTGACGGCTACGCGCGTCTACTACGACGATCTGGGAAGGCGCGAGGGCCACGTCAACCGCGACATGTTCCGCTTTGTCACCGGCGTCGAGGGAGAGACCGGGTTCAGGGATTTCAGCTACGAGGTGTTCGCGCAATACGGCGAAGTCGCGGAGACGTTCGTGGAACTCAACAACCGTGACCCACGCCGGTTCCGGCTGGCGACGGACGTCATCCGGGATGCCACCGGAGTGACTGGAGTCGCGCCGGGCAGTCCGGCGTGTCGTTCCCGCGTCGTGGCGGCGCAAACGCCCGGCGGGACGACCGATCCCGACATCCTGCAATGCCAGCCACTGAATATTTTCGGCCTGGGCAATGCGAGCCAGGCGGCGAAGGACTACGTCCTGGTCGATCTGCTCACGAACAAGTCGCTCCAACAGCTCGTGGTAGGTGGCTCGCTGACGGGAACACTGTTTGACGTCCCTGCCGGCGGTGTCAGCCTTGCTGTGGGATTCGAATATCGCGATGAGGAAAGTGAAGTGCTGCCGGACGCGCAGCAACAGTCCGGGGAAACGTTTGCCGGCAAGTTCCTGCCGGTCAAGGGTGCCTACGATGTGATTGAAGGGTTCGCCTTCCTTCACGGTGAAATTACGGAAATCGATGCGGACGGCTGCCCAGTCATTCACAAAGATTTTAGAACCAACACCTACGTTGAAACCAAAATTGTTATTTCGTTCAGCCATGTAATAACCAGCACCGGCTGTTGCGAAAATGTCAAAGTGCAAAATCTTCTTAGAAAAAATGCTGAACTTTCCGTAGATGGGTGCCCATACCAAGTTACCACCAAAGATGTGT
>JBGTHE010000160.1:0-9421 GCA_041746335.1 Lysobacterales bacterium
AAAATATCCACCCGCACATGTTCATCGCGTTGCAGGGCCCAAGCCGCAGCCAGCATGAATACGCAGGCATGCAGGTAAGTAATGCTGTCCTGCAACCAGATCCACCCCAGGTTAAAGGCGTAACGGCAGACAACAACTGCAAAGGTGATCAACACCATCAGCAAAGTCAGCCAGGCCACTGTGTTACCCACCAGCTTGATGAAACGTGCCGGCAAGCTGGAATCAGAAGCGTAGGGTGCCCCGGGGTTCAATCCCATTCTTTGACCTTCCAGTAAACCGGCCGGACCTGCTCGAGATCCTTGGTGGGTGCGGTTTCGAGTTGGCCATCACCGTCGCTGTCGATGTAGTAGTAGGGCACACCTTTATCGGGTATGACCTTGACCATGTAAACCTGCCCGCCGCGACTGTACTCTTCGATGCGCTTACCTTCTTCGTCACGAATGGTAACGGTGGGTTCAAGTTGTTCGTCCTGAACTTTAGGCGGCAAAGGTTGTTCGGCAGCGTCCTCGGAGGGGATTTCGGGTGGCCTCTCCAGAGGATTTTCGGCAGGTTCCTGGGCGAGGGCAAGGCCCGGCACTAAGGCAAGGCCCGGCACTAAAACGGCAAGCCCAAGCAATGCCCTAATGGTGATTACCCCTCGAGTTGAGTATTCAGACCTCATAGGCTGCCTTTTCACAATTATCTCCTGTCATATTGTCTCACTGCGGTAGACTGGGCCTTACCATCATTTTCCACAAACGGGCAAAACAGCCTGCTTGCATGATAGCAGACCGCACCGCGAATCGAAGCACCGCAAATTGATATGAAACAAAGACCTGTCATTTACCTGGTGGATGGATCTTCCTACATCTATCGTGCCTTTCATGCCCTGCCGAATCTCACCAACAGCCACGGTGAACCAACTGGCGCCATTTTGGGTGTGGCCAACATGTTGCGCCGGTTGTTACAGGAACAGGACCCACAGCACATTGCCGTGGTGTTCGATGCCCGCGGGCCCACTTTCCGGCACGACACTTACCCGGAGTACAAAGCCAACCGCTCATCCATGCCCAAGCAGTTGTCCGAGCAGGTTGAAGCCATTCACAAATTCGTCAGACTGCTCGGGCTGCCGCTGCTGCAGGTCGAGCGAGTGGAAGCTGATGACGTGATCGGCACGCTCAGCCGCATTGCGGAAGAACAGGGTATGGATTGCGTGATCTCCACCGGCGACAAAGATCTCGCGCAACTGGTTACAGAGCATACCAGCCTGGTCAATACCATGACCGATACGCATATGGACCAGGCGGGTGTGCAGGAAAAATTCGGCGTCAGCCCTGAGCAGATCATCGATTTCCTGACCCTGACCGGCGACACGTCCGACAACATTCCAGGGGTTTCGAAATGCGGACCCAAGACAGCGGTGAAGTGGCTGCAGCAGTACGGAACTCTGGACAATCTGGTATCGCGCGCAGACGAGGTCGGCGGGAAAATTGGCGAATGCCTGCGTGCAGCCTTGCCCACCCTGCCGCTTTCACGAGATCTGGTTACTATCCGGCGTGAGCTGGATTTGAGTATCTCTCCTACCGAGCTGGTCCGCGGTGAGATCGATCAGGTTGGCTTGACGCAAATGTTGCAAAAGTATGAGTTCAGCAGCTGGCTTAAAGAACTGGGCAGCACTGAAACCCGGCAGGAAGATAACACCAAACTGAGCTATCACACCGTGCTGGATCTGCCCTCACTGGCAGCCATGCTGCAGAAACTCAACGTCGCCCAACTGCTATCTATCGATACAGAAACCACCAGCCTCGACCCCATGCAAGGGCAACTGGTGGGCTTGAGCTTTGCGTTAAAACCAGGTGAAGCATGGTACGTGCCGGTGGGACATGATGGCCCGGGAATTCCGCAGCAACTCGAACTGCAAACGGTAATCGAGAAAATAAAACCTCTGCTGGAAGACGCCAGGCTGCCGAAAGTCGGCCAGCACATCAAATACGACGTGAACGTGCTGTCCACTTACGGCATAAAGGTGCAGGGCGTGGCTTTTGACACCATGATGGAGTCTTATGTGCTGAACAGCACCGCCACCCGCCACGACATGGATTCGCTGGCCCTGAAATACCTCAGCCGCCGAACCGTGCGCTCTGAAGATGTCACCGGCAAAGGTGCCAAACAGATTTCTTTCAGCCAGGTTCCGTTGGAGCAAGCCAGCTACTACGCGGCTGAAAATGTTGATGTGACGATTCAACTGCACGAGCACCTGTGGCCACGTTTGCAGGAGCAGAAAAATCTGGCCAGCGTACTGCTGGATATTGAGATTCCGCTGGTATCCGTGCTGGCCCGTATGGAACAAAGAGGCGTGCTGATCGACGGCGATCTTTTGCGTCAGCAAAGCAAGGAAATGGCCGAGCAGATACGCAAGCTGGAGAAGGAAGCTCACAGCGAGGCGGGTGGGCCATTCAACCTGGGTTCACCGGCGCAATTGCAGAAGATCCTGTTTGAAGATCTGAGGCTGCCGGTGGCCCGCAAAACTCCGAAAGGCCAGCCTTCAACCGCGGAAGATGTGCTACAGGAGCTGGCGCATGATTACGCGCTGCCCAGCCTGATTCTCGAACACCGCTCGCTGTCCAAGCTACGCTCTACCTACACCGACAAGTTGCCCCAGCAGATCAATCCGAAAACCGGCAGAGTGCACACTTCCTACCACCAGGCAATAGCGGCTACCGGACGACTGTCCTCGACCGACCCTAACCTGCAAAACATCCCCATCCGCACAATGTTGGGACGGCGCATACGGCAGGCGTTCGTTGCGCCGCCAGGTCAACTCATCCTGGCTTGCGACTACTCTCAAATTGAGCTGCGCATCATGGCGCACCTGTCCGGCGATGATGGCTTGCTCACCGCCTTCCGCAGCGGCATTGATGTTCATACAGCAACGGCAGGTGAAGTCTTCGGAGTGGATTACGGGCAGGTGGACGGCAATCAGCGGCGCGCCGCCAAGGCGATCAATTTTGGATTGATGTATGGAATGTCGGCCTTTGGCCTTGCACGACAGTTGAACATAGGCCGGCACGAAGCCCAGGCCTACATGGATACCTATTTCCTGCGTTACCCGAACGTGCAGCAGTACATGGAAACCACTCGCGAGAAAGCCCGCGAACAGGGTTACGTGGAAACGCTGTTTGGCCGTCGCCTTTACCTGCCGGATATCACGGCTTCGAACATGCAGCGTCGCCAGGGCGCTGAGCGGGCAGCCATCAATGCGCCCATGCAGGGCACGGCCGCCGACATCATCAAGCGCGCCATGATCAGCGTGGATGACTGGCTGCAAACCGAAAGGCCGAACGCGTGGCTGGTGATGCAGGTGCACGACGAACTGGTGCTGGAAGTGGCTGAGGATGAACTGGAACGGGTTCGCGGTGAAGTGCGTGAGCGGATGACTGCAGCTGCTGATCTGGCTGTGCCACTGGTGGTTGATTCGGGCCATGGCAAGGATTGGGACACCGCACATTGAGTTCGCTTGTTTTGCTCACATTCGGCCATACGTGTCCACCAGGCAAAAGCCCAAACAAGAGAAGTTTCAGGACAGCGTGGTGAGTCGCCTCGTATTCTGGAGTTTAATGCCCATTGCCGGTGTTCAAGGCCTGGCTCTGCGCAAGAAGGCCTTACGTTTGCCACCGCCCCCGGGCAATGCCTTCGGTCTTTGTGGCCAGCATGCGCAGAATCGCTTCAGCCAGCCCCTCAAAGTACTCGCCTTGGGCGATTCCATCATCGCCGCTATCGGCGCTACAGATCAGGACCAAAGTCTGACGGCGCATTTTTCCCGCGCGCTGGCACAGACCACTCAGAAGGCAGTCGCCTGGAGGGCGCTAGGCAACAGCGGGGCCGACAGTTTTGATTTGCTGGCGCGGTTGGAAAGTCTGAAGGATGAGTCGCCCCCGGACCTGGTTTTGATCTCGATTGGTGTGAATGATGTGACGGCACTCCACAGCAGCAAAAACTGGCGCGCCAACATCAGCAGTCTGTGTACGCAGTTGGGCGCGCTTTGGCCGGAAGCATTGATCGTTTTTTGCGGCCTGCCTCCGATGGGCAAGTTCCCATTGCCACCGCAGCCATTACGATTTTGTATGGGGCTGCGGGCCGCATATTTTGATCGGATCGCGGCCGAGCTGATCGACAAGCACGCAGGCATGATGCATATTCCCATATTAATTGATCCTGCTGAGCACGACTTCTGCCCCGATGGCTTTCACCCATCGGATACTGCTTACGCCAGCTGGGGCGCAGAGATGGCCCAGCGGATCACACGTCATTCTCCCAATATCCGAAGGAGCATTGTCCAGTGAACAGCGCAGCCACCACTTACCCCGCCTTGCCGCAAGATGTCGCCAGCCCCGAGAGCCTGGTGCTGGCCGTTTACGATGCCATATCCGGACCGAGGGGCGAGCGCGATTGGAGCCGCATCCGCAGCTTTTACCTTGATGGCGCACGGCTGATTCCCACTGGCATGCGAGCCAATGGTGAACATGGCCTGCGCATCCTGAACATTGAGCAGTGGATCGAAGGGGCGCGGGATTTATTCCTGCGTGAGGATTTTTTTGAAGTGCAGGTGGCGCAAAAAACTGACCGGTTTGGCCAGATCGCTCAGATCTTCAGCACTTATGAATGTCGCCGCCAGGCCGATGGCCCAGCATTCCTGCGCGGCATCAACAGTTTCCAGTTGTTGCATAAAGATGGCCGCTGGTGGGTGATCAACTGCTTCTGGGATAACGAATCATCCGGCAATCCGATCCCACATCAATACCTTTAGTCAGGAGGGTAGCGCCGCGAGCCAAACATTCACCAGCCAGGAGCGGCATGAAGGACTCTAAACAAATATGAGGGCACATCGGCCAAGCACCGATGCCGTGCAGGGTTTACGTTGTCACTCGTAACCGGAACCAATACCCTCGAAATAGGGAATCATCCGACCCAGTACGATGACTGAGGTCCACAGCACAAGCGACAGGCCGGCGACCCAGCGGATGCTGGTGCGGGCATTCTGTCCGGGAACATCCGTCAAATTATCCCAATCCAGGGCGAACTTGAACCACAGCGCATTGCATCCAGCCAGCAGCACAGCCAGCATCTTGAGCCGGAAAGCGAGATTCGGGTAGTAGGTGAAGGGGTCAGAGAACACGAACAGGATGCCGGTAGTGAGATTCATAGCGAATCCGAGCAGGGAAATGGGCAGCAGCGGGATGACGGAGCGCAGTGAGATAGCCGGTGCAATACCCACAAAGCGCAGGTCCACGACGAAAATCGGACCCGCCAGCAGAATCAACCCAACGAAATGCAAGGTTTCCAGCGTTGGAAACACCCACGCGTTATCGAGGACAAAGCGGGCAATTGCACTTTCGCCCATCCACGAGAGGATGTGGTTGACGGACACGCTTCAGGCCCCATCCACGTAGGCTATCAGCCGTCCGGCAACGATGATACCCATCAGTGAAAGAGTTGAGATTACCGCCATGACCCTGGTTGACACGGATAGCCTGTGAATCGTTTGTGGACTGGAAAAAATCTGCCGCGCCATGGCCGCTACCAGCACAATGGTCGTCGAGAGCAGAATGAGTTTCACTTGAAACGGCGCACTGGTGATGAATCGTTCTCCGTCCGCGATAAACAGCAGGACACCCGACACCGCATTGAGCAACAGGCCTGCCCAGCAGATCCGGTAGATCGTCTTGAGACCGGTGAATGACATTCCCGAAGCCAGCCCCAACACGCGCAGGTTAAGAGTCAGAACAATGCCCCCGAAAATTGCCAACCCAACGGCGTGGGCGCTCAGTATGATGGGGTAGCCCCACATGCTTTCCTGGACCATTCGCGCCATTGCGGTGTTCGCGAGCCATTCAAGCATGCCAGGACCTGTTATCGGGTTCCTGAATCGTCACTGAGCCTAATCGGCTAGCAGCTGTTCGATTTTCGCGTCCGGGTAGCTGAGCATTTTGCCCAGGGACCATGCCAGTTCCCTTCGCGCGGTGGGGTCGGCGTCGTAACTGCCGACCGCGACCATCTCGGCCTTGCGTGCTTTCAGGGCCTGGTATTCTGACAGCGTGTCGCCCTGATAGATGATCAGGACGTCCTTGCCTTCGGTAGCTGACATCGGAAACAGATCGGTCACAAGAAAGTCAGGCTCGCGATGGATTTCAACGTCCCATTCGGCCGCTCTCTTGCGCACCTCCCGTTCCAGTTGATCCATTTCCGCCGGTGGCAGCGCCTGGCTGAGCGCCATTTTCTTGAGCCCTATATCGACGATTTCTGCAAACGTGCTGAAGTTGCCGATCGCGTAGGAAAGCGGGTCAAGGGTCCAGTCGGAATCTTCACCGGGGTCGCCAGACCTCGCATCCGGGCTGGCAACGAGCAACACGATGGTCAGTGCGACTACTGCGGGTGGGATCCTGTTCATGCTTTGTCTCTTTGCTGCATTCCGAAGCCCCAAATCAGCGGGATCCGTCATCCACAGGCTCATCAGGCGTCTCTAGCCCGCGCCGCTTGTCAATGTCGTCGAGCAGCAGTTCCTTTTCCGCCCCCACGGTGTTACCACCTCGCAACTGGGTGCCATCCTCAAGTTCGATCAGCTTCCAGTCGAGCGCGGGTGAGCCATCGCGCGCAGGGTAGCCCGAAATCTTGATAACGGTGCCGGGCTTGAGCATGTCGTTGTTCCATCCACGCCGCTTGAGCACACCGGCGGCGTTACCCTCAGCAAACCAGTTCTGGACCTCGCCGCCCTCGGAGGTAACGTCGAAATAGATGCGCGCATGGGGATTGATCAGCCGAAACTCGGTGATGACACCTGTAACCGTAACCATGTCGGCAGTGATGTCGTAATGGGAAGCCGGGTTGTGATGCGCGGCAAGCGGCGCCCAGGCCCCAAAGCCCAGGATCAGGAACAGCAGGCATACCCATTGGGTGGGCAGATCGTTTCGGCGACGGCTCAATTTCATGTGGGACATCAGTACACCCCTGTCAGCGATTCACAATCGAAAGTATCCAGTTCCCAGCCGCTCATCCGCAGCATACGGCGGTGACTCTGGAACGGTTTGGTGAAAATTGCCAGGTCGATGATCTCAAGCATGAGCTCGAGTGATTCACCGTCCTCGGCGAGCGTATAACGCTCCACGGCCTGGGCGTCCGCGCTCAGCATGAGTGGATTGCCGTTGGGAATGCCGGTTTCCGCAGGGATCATGTGCGCCGTTTTTACGACCAGGGTGCGGCCTTCATAATGCCCTATGGAGTGGCCCAGCCGGGTGGGCTCCGCCCCTTCCGGATGGCTTTCCAGGTTGAGATGCACGACCCGCTCGGCATTCCAGTATTCGTAGCGCAGAATCACCCTGTCATCATGCTGCTCGATCTCAAGCGGCAGCGGAGCCGTGACCTGGTGTCGCAGGTCGTCTCCGTCCGGGGTGCAGTCCAGTGTGGATTCCTTGGTCACGTCGAACTCTGCCTGCCGCTGCCTGCCCGCCTGCGTCAGCAATTGCTCGTTCGAACGACGCTGATAATCCTCCATCTCCGCGACCAGTTCGCGGGTGCCTCGCTGCGCATTTTCCGGATCGGCGAGCAGCGTCTGAAGATAGTCGTAACCCTCTACCGAACACCCGGTCCGCGCGCAAACGAGGTCGGCAATGCGCCAGCGTGGATCATCAAACGCAACCAGAACGGTTACCCAGACTCCATCAAGGTTCAAGGGGTTGTCTGCCCGAGCCGGGTCCGGCGCCGCACACAAAGCGATGAGAACCAGTACCGGCAATCTGAGCGACAGGGGTCGGAACAGGCCTGGAATGCCACTGTATTTTCTGTCATTCATACCGGTAACCACCTCAAGAACAAAACATGAAATACGATACACCTAATTATCAACTTTCGCTTGCTCTTTGGCCTGCTTCAGTCCCAAGGAATGGCGGGTAAGTTCAGCCAGTCCCTGGGGCGCAGGTAATTCTCGTAGAGGGCCGCTTCCGCACTTCCGGGCTGCGGTTGCCAGTCGTACTCCCAACGCACCAGCGGCGGCAGTGACATCAGTATTGATTCAGTCCGGCCTCCGGATTGAAGGCCGAACAGGGTTCCGCGGTCATACACCAGGTTGAATTCCACGTAACGGCCGCGCCGGTACAACTGGAATTGCCTTTGTTCCTCGGTGAAAGGGGTGTCCTTGCGGGCCTGCACGATGGGCTGGTAGGCATCGATATAAGAATCGCCCACAGCGCGGAGAAACTCGAAACTGCGCTCGAAACCCCATTCGTTCAGGTCATCGAAAAACAATCCTCCCACACCGCGGGTTTCAGAGCGGTGTTTGAGATAGAAGTAGCGGTCGCACCACTCCTTGCAGCGGGGGTAAACCTCAGCACCAAACGGCTCGCAGGCCTGCTGCGCGACACGGTGCCAGGCCAGTACATCTTCCAGCACTGGATAGTATGGGGTCAGGTCATAACCGCCGCCAAACCACCAGACCGGAGATTCGCCTTCTTTTTCTGCCATGAAGAAGCGCACATTGGCGTGGCTGGTGGGAACGTGTGGATTGTGCGGGTGGATGACCAGGGAAACACCCAATGCTTCAAAACTGCGCCCGGCCAGTTCAGGCCGGCCGGCCGTGGCAGAGGGGGGCAAGGATTCACCCCGCACATGCGAAAAATTTACGCCCGCCTGTTCGAAGACCGCACCGTTGCGTAATACGCGGCTTTCGCCGCCCCCGCGCAATCCCATTCTGCCGCTCGGTTCCGAGCCGCGATCCCAGGTATCGCGCAGAAAGTCGGCATGGCCATCTTCCTCGGATAAGCGAGTGCAGATCCGCTCCTGCAAGCCCAACAAAAAATTTTTGACGCTGGTTAGATCTATTGCCAAATCCGCAGCAGCATGCTCGCCTGAACGGCCACTGGAATGGTCGCGTTCATCAGGGGGCTGTCCGTCAATCTGGTCTGTCATCGCTAAATACCCTTTATATGCTCGCTTGCCGCTTGATCGCTCTCGAGCATCCTTTAATATCGAAGCACATGGATGTGCGAGAGCTATGGCTGACATTTTGAGAACATCAGACATCAACCCGCACGTACTAGCTGGCCAGTGACCAGATCACGAATTTCGCTGGGCTGATCGCGCCAACCCAGTTCGCCTTCCACAATACCGGCTAATCCTGCGGGAAAATACTCGGCGACCTCCTGTTGGCTTCGCGGCGCTGCCTGACCACTGAGATTGGCACTGGTGGAAACGATAGCCCCTCCAAACAGCGCACAAAGTTCGCGGCACACCGGATGGTCCGTTACGCGTAAGGCTATTGATGAATGCTTTCCTGCCAACCAGTCCGGCACGGTTTCAGCGCGGGGAAACAGCCAGCTTACCGGCCCAGGCCAGGTGAGCTTTGCACGTTGCAGCAAGCCGTCTGGCACAGCGTTGATAAATGGCTGGAATC
>JBGTHE010000161.1:0-3362 GCA_041746335.1 Lysobacterales bacterium
CCCGCTTTCTTCACTACAAAGCCTCTGCGCGCACGATGTAACGCTGCGGCGCGTGGCCTACAAAATAAAACGGATAACAAGTCACCAGCGTTACCGCGGCGGTCTCTGTTTCCAACAGCGAAGATGTGTCCTGGGGCTCGACGATCGAGATCTCGGTAACCCGGTACTGCGTCTGCTGCGCAAAGCTTTCCAGCACCAAAACATCTCCTAACTCCACATCTTTCAGCACCCGGAAGTAGCCGTCCCGATGTGCGGCGATGGCGATGTTGCCACCATCATCAGGTGCCGCGGTGCCCAGCACCCACCCAGCTCCCCGATTCAGGTTCCGCTCGCTGGTATCGGGGAAAACCGGTACTTCAAGGCCTACGCGGGCGATGCTCAGGAGCGCTATTGGCATCGACCCCGACCCTGCAGCGAATTGGGCCAACTCAATGCTGCGGTCGACAGGAAAGTCCAGCTGTTCCTGTGAAACAGACACCGGCTCCGATACGGCCATGGCCGCCGGAGGCGGAAAATCCTGCCAGTCAAATGGTGGAGGCGTCACGAAATTGGGCTGTACGATCACCGCCGGAGCACGAGCCGGAGCACGAGCTTGAGCGAAAATGTCTATGCCTTGCTCCCGCTCAATTTCTCCCATCAAGCGTGCACCAAAGTAAAGTGAAAGCATGGCGCCCCCTGCTACCCAGAACCCGATCTCCAGAGTCTTGCCCACTTCTTTTCCTGACCAAAATTTGCTCATAAGCGGGTCAGCATAAAATGCTGATTCAGTAGGTCGGTTACTCGAGTGGAGAGAAACATCACCGTGGCGCACTCAGTAAGGGCTAGGGAAGCGTAAGATAGTCCTGGACAGTAATCATCGTCTGTGCGCTGGCGAACGCTCTTATTCCGTTTACCGTGTCCAAACCCTTTACCGTGTTTAAATCCTGCGTGTGTTATCGTACGATAAGGGTTTGAAGTTCTGCGAGAATTCCCAGCGGTATAATTGACCGCTGCGAAGATGAGAGATTTGACGATGGCCAGAACCGCACCAGCAAGGCCGGCAATAGAGCAAACTCCAGTCCCAACCAAAAAGCCGAAAATAGCAGCAATGCCGACCCCCACAACATCGGATAACAGATTGCTGGCTGCTTTGACGGAGCAAGCCAAGGAGCATCTGTTTCCACATATGAAGCTGGTGGCCCTGCCTCTGGGTAAGGTTCTGTATGAATCCGGCGAACCCCTGAGCACTGTCTATTTCCCGACCGATTCCATCGTGTCTTTGCTCTACGTCATGGAAAACGGAGCATCGGCTGAAATTTCGGTGGTGGGTAACGAAGGTCTTGTCGGAATCGCAGTTTTCATGGGCGGCGACAGCACCCCAAGTCGGGCCATCGTGCAGAGCGCGGGCTCCGCTTACTCCTTGTCATCGCAACGGCTACGCAACGAATTCAACGGGTTTGTCGAGATGCGCATGATGATGTTGCGATATACCCAGGCATTGATCACGCAAATGGCCCAGACCGCGGTTTGCAACCGCCATCATTCCATTGATCAACAACTTTGCCGCTGGCTGTTGCTGTCCCTTGACCGCCTCTCGGGAAACCGTCTGGTGATGACGCAGGAGTTGATTGCCAACATGCTGGGAGTGCGGCGCGAAGGTGTGACCGAGGCTGCTGGCAAACTTCAGTCTGCGGGAGTGATTGAATATCACCGTGGCAAGATTACCGTACTAAATCGGCCTAAACTTGAGAAACTCGCTTGCGAATGCTATTCCGTCGTCAAAGCAGAAACTGACCGCCTGGCATCTTACGAATCCATCTGAACACTCAGGGGTTATACGGGCCTTCCTTAATTATTTCCAATTCGTGCTGCACCGCACAGAGCATGCCAGCGAAAAGGATTTAGTCTCTATCTTGCGCAGCAGATGCTATTGCCATTTTTGAACGCCGACGTGCTGCGCGAAGCCGGGTTCTCAAGCAACGCAGGGGCATACCGAATCAACCAGCTGATAGCCAGCTTGCCAGTGAAAGAGCGCCAACGGATTTTGCAATCGGGAAAATCCGTAGAACTGGCAGCTGGAACTATATTGAGTGAGGTTGATGAACCCTTCAAGTACGCCTATTTCCCGCTGAGCGGCCAGATCTCGATGGTTGCCGTCACCAGCGATCATCAACCGCTAGGGCTGGCGATGATCGGCCGGGAAGGACTGTTGGGTGCCACTTTGGCATTGGGCATCAATTCGCCGAGGATGCGTGCGGTAGTGCATGTTTCCGGTTCTGCGTTGCGCGTTTCCGCGCCTCAAATCAGACGCATGTTGCGCGAGGGCCCCGCCCTTTTAAATACCCTCCAGCGCTATTCCTATGTGGTGATGGGGCAACTGCTTCGAACTGCAGCCTGCAATTCCTTTCACGATGTCGAAATGCGCCTGGCCCGCTGGTTGCTGATGACCGATGACCGCGCTCCGAGTGAAGGATTTCTGCTCACGCACCAGTTGTTGGCGGACCTGCTCGGAGTGCAAAGAAGTGCCGTTACCATTGCCGCCGGGAAGCTCCAACGCAAGAAACTCATCAGTTACGCCCGAGGGCACATCAACATTCTGTCCCGCCGCGGCTTGGAAGATGCCGCCTGTGAGTGCTACGAGATACAGGTGCGGGATCATGAGCGGCAATTTGCGCATCAGCAAAAGTATAAAGATAAAGGGGCTGGCGTTTCAGCCAGCCACAGTGAAAACGGCGCCGCGGTTGTTACTGTTGCAGATCGAAGCGATCGGCGTTCATCACCTTGGTCCATGCCGCGACAAAATCACTGACAAACTTTTCCCTGCTGTCGTCCCGCGCATAGACCTCCGCACAGGCACGCTGCACCGAGTTGGAGCCAAACACAAATCAACCCGGGTCGCTGTCCACTTCGTTTTGCCCGTACTTCGTTCCTGAATTTCGAATCTAAATGCGTTCTCCAATCGTTTTTGGCTATCCGACGTATAGTCTCAGCCATGCTCCAGCCAGTACAGGGCGCTGTAGATTTTGGGGTCAATGGGCGTGCCGACGCTGATCCTCTCCTGCAGCCAGCCGGCTACATCCGTCAGGGCGACCTCATGCACCGTAATATTTTCGCTGGCATCGCCGCCGCCGGGGCCCACGCGCTGCAGCTTTTTGGCCAGCACAAAGCTGATCATTTCATCACTCATGCCTGCCGAACTGGGGCAGGTGAGTAATAACTCCAGCTCGTCACTGTGATAGCCGGTTTCCTCCAGAAGCTCCCGCTGTGCCGCCTGCAGCAGACTTTCTTCGGGGCCATGCAAATCGCCTACCAGCCCCGCTGGCAATTCAATGGTCGCCGCCTGCAGAGGTGGGCGGAATTGTTCCACGAGCAGCAATTGCCCG
>JBGTHE010000162.1:0-2429 GCA_041746335.1 Lysobacterales bacterium
TCTGCCGCAAGTTGATTTTCGAATCGTCGACGAATTGACCGATCCCCCTGGACAATCAGAACCGTATTGCACAGAAAGGTTACTCAGGCTGCCCCACCCTTTCCTTCGATTTGCCGCGCCGAGTGACCTGCCTCCAGAGACTAATCCCCCCTGCCTGGAGCAGCGTTACATCACTTTTGGAAGCTTCAATGCTTTGCCCAAACTGAATCCGCCTCTGCTGCATGACTGGGCGGCTATCCTCAAAGCTGTGCCGCGTTCACGCCTGCTGCTCAAAAACCTGGGGATGGATTACCCCGGACCGAGGGCGCAGTTGAAGGAAATTTTTGCTGAGCAGGGAATTGCCGAGGCGCGACTGATATTTTTGGGCAAAACCAGATCGCATTTCGAACACCTGAAATACTATGGGCAGGTGGACATCAGCCTGGATACATTTCCCTACCATGGCACAACCACCACTTGTGAAAGCATACTGATGGGCGTGCCGGTGCTGTCCAGGGTGGGTCAGGAGCATCGATCCCGAGTGGGTAAGAGTCTGCTGACTGCGCTGGGCATGGAAACTCTCCTGGCCGAAGACTCGAACAGTCTGATAAGCATTGCAATTGCCCTTGCAGCCGAGACTGAAAAACTGCAAAGTTTACGTAGCCAGCTGCGCGAAAAGTTGCTGAGCTCCCGATTGACGGATGCTTCAGCATTAGTCCGGCAACTGGAAACTGAGCTGATCGCGCTTCGGCAATCAAGAACCGGGAATTCGGGAGCCGCATGAGCAGTAAAACCGCTAACTCTTTGCTGGATAAAAACGAGAGATCTACTCTTTGCGCGGCAGACTGGGAGCGGGCAGCGCTGGAGCTGATTGCTGAGAAAGGTGTGCAAGCGTTGGCAGTCGAGCCACTGGCGCGCCGGATGGGCATAACCAAGGGCAGCTTTTACTGGCATTTTTCCAGCCGCGAGTCTCTCCTGGAGCAAGCCCTGCAACTGTGGGAAGAGCATGACAGCCGTAATCTGGCCAAGTCCTTAAGCGAAATTACCAATCCCCGCGATCGGTTGATCTCCTTTTTCCGTCGCGTCGGTAAAGAAAAGCTCACCCATGAGGTTTACAGCGAACTGTGTGCCGCAGCAGGGCATGCACAAGTAGAGCCGGTACTGGAACGGGTTGCTAATCGACGTATGGAGCATCTCAGCAATGCCTACGAGGAGATGGGCATGCCAGGTCTCCAAGCCCGCAATCAGGCGCGGCTGACCTACTCGGTTTATCTGGGTTTTCTGCAGCTGCAACGCCAACACCAAACACCCAGCCTCAGCAGCGGAGAGTTTGAAACTTACATCGATCATGTCGTTCAGACTCTGATTCCCCATGAAAACTGAGTTTGATTGCTGACGGCACCTTCCGGTTCTGACTATTCGTTTTGCGTTGAATTGGGCCCCGTGAGCGACTATGCTGCCAAGCCCCCGGCAGCTACCTTTTCATCGCCGCATGAAACAGACAATTGAGGATATTTTGTGACCAGTCTCAAGGAATTGCAGACTTGGGTTGATCAGGTTGCAACACTGACCAGGCCTGACCAAATTCAGTGGTGCAACGGCTCCATCGAAGAATATGAACAATTGATTCAGTTACAGCTGGAAAGCGGAGCGCTGATCAGGCTTGACTCCGATACTCACCCAAATTGCTACCTGCATCGTTCCGATCCCAACGATGTCGCGCGCGTTGAACATCTGACTTTTGTTTGCACGGCCAATAGAGAAGACGCAGGCCCCAACAATAACTGGATGGAGCCTGCCGAAGCCCGCGAGCTGATGACTGCCCTTTTCGATGCGTGCATGCAAGGGCGAACTTTGTACGTGATTCCCTATTGCATGGGTCCGATCGACTCGCCACTTTCCCGTTGCGGGGTGGAAATTTCGGATAGCCCGTACGTGGTTGTGAATATGGGACTGATGACGCGTATGGGCGATGCTGCCCTGCGGCGCATTGAACGGGAAGGAAGCTTCGTCCGGGGTCTTCATTCCACCGGCCTGCTAGATCCGGACAACCGCTACATCATGCATTTCCCTGCCGATCTGGAAATACAGAGCTTTGGCTCCGGTTATGGCGGCAATGCCCTGTTAGGCAAGAAATGCCATGCTTTGCGCATCGCCAGCACCCAGGCCAGAACCGAAGGCTGGCTGGCCGAGCATATGTTGATCGTTGGGGTTGAAAACCCACAAGGCGAAGTGCACTACCTGGCAGCCGCCTTTCCTTCGGCCTGCGGCAAAACTAACCTGGCGATGCTGATTCCGCCGGAAAGCTACCCGGGCTGGAAAATATGGACCGTGGGCGACGACATCTGCTGGATGCGCCCGGGCGACGATGGACGACTCTGGGCCATCAATCCTGAAGCCGGATTTTTTGGTGTGGCTCCTGGCACCAGCGCAAAGACCAACCCGAACGC
>JBGTHE010000163.1:0-6577 GCA_041746335.1 Lysobacterales bacterium
GTTATTTCATCCGTACATGAAGGAAACGTAATCGCCGCGTTGGTGGCAACTATCAGGTCGGCTTGTGCCTGAAGCCCACGGAAAGGCACCAGAAGCAAGAGCAGCAAAAACACAGTCAGGAATACACTCTTCATTCTGAAACTCTCCCAAGTCTGAATGATTGTTGTCAACCGGCCGGCTGGCCTGTAATTCCTGAGAATGCGCGTGGCGTGAGACATTGTCAACGTCGATTTCGATCACTGACAGGCGGGAGTTTACCTGCCTGATCCTCGCGTGAATTTCTGTAAACGAACTGAAATATTGCCCATCCTGACCAGGCACTTTATGACAACAATTTGCTGCATTTTAGGCTCGGTGCGTTAATCAAACCGCGTCGGCTTCTGATTTGCGAATGTTGCCTGGCGCACTGTCTGCTAGCGGCAGATCGCTAATGATTCGAGGGTTCGATGATGAGCACTCGAGGCTCACTTGGGCCAACTTTTCTTTGCACACTTTGGAGATACTCCTATGAACAATGAATCAAACGGGCGCACGGCGCCAAATGGCAATGGCAAAGGCAAGAAAGCAACAACTATGCTGCGCGCAGACCACAAATTAGTCAGCAGCCTTTTTGCCGATTACGAAAAAGCACGTTCTCCTGCAAAGAAAGAAACTCTGGTCGCCCAGATCTGTGCTGAACTCACAGTTCACGCCCAGTTAGAAGAGGAAATCTTTTACCCGGCCGTTAAAGAGGCGCTGAAAGATAAAGAGCTCGTGCCAGAAGCCACGATCGAACACGAAACTTTGAAAGAGCTGATTGCCCAGGTTGAAGGCGTAAAGCCCGAGGGTGAGATGTTCGATGCGAAGATCAAGGTACTGTCTGAGTATGTGAAGCACCACGTCAAGGAAGAGCAGAACGAGATGTTCCCGAAGGCCGAATCCAGCGATCTGGACATGGTCGAGCTGGGCGCCATGATGATGGATCGCAAGTCAGAACTACTGGCACAGCGGGCATAACATTTCAGATGCATCAAACGTTAGACAACGCACAGATTGTCGGAAGAAATGCAGCCATAGTCTGGTCTCGCAAGGATGCACGACGGCAGTACATGGTGGCCCCCGGTACAGGCGACATCTCGCAGCTCAATCCTGAATGGGTCGAGGAATGCGGATCGCGCCTCACACCGCCAGATCCATCCCAAAGACCACGCCGTCGTGCATCCGAGCGAACAGTCCTTAGTCGAACAGACACAAAAGTGGACTTGGCTCGACTTTCAAAATGATAATTGGAGATGATGATGATTGAACGCAACACAGATCGCAAAATCACTGGTCGCAGCAATTCAGAGCGTAACAACTCAGATCGCAACAACTCAGATCGCAAAAGTGATGTCAACGCCAACCGCGACCCGATCACGGGTGCTGCGGGTGCTCATCCAGTAGGAACTGGACTTGGCGCAGCTGCCGGCGGTATGGCAGCTGGCGCTGCGATTGGAACGGTTGCTGGCCCCGTGGGAACAGCAGCTGGTGCAGTAGTAGGCGCGATAGCGGGTGGCCTGGCCGGAAAGGGAGTGGCGGAGCAAATGGATCCGACTGTCGAGGAAGGCTACTGGCGTGATAATTTTGAGAGCCGGTCTTACGTCAACCAAGGTGATACCTTCTCGGATTACGGACCAGCCTATCGCTATGGGTCGGACTCCTATAGACGTTTTGAAGGACGTACGTTTGATCAGGCAGAATCCGATCTCAAACGCGATTGGGAACGCAGCAAAGGCGAGTCCAAGCTGAGTTGGGATCGCGCCAGGCATGCAAGCCGTGATTCATGGCAGCGCACTAGCAATGCCATCGAACGAGCAATTCCGGGCGATTCTGATCGCGACGGAATGTAAACCCAATCCAGATCTTTATTAAGTAATGATGTAGTAAATTTCGATGCAGTAAATTTCCTGGAGCCAATCAACCGATTGTGCTCCAGGATTTTCTCCGCAGGGCCCCTTGACTAACCGCCATGAGCTCGACTCCTCTGGAACGGGAACCGTCCCGTTTAACGTCTCAATCCGAGCAAATGCTGCGGGCCATTTCACCGGAAAATCAACAGGCAATGCGTTCGCCATCCCAGGCAAAAAATGCCTCTGAATCCTCCGCCGTCAAGTTTTACAGGACCGACACGAAGCTGGTGTTATGGTTTCGATTTTTTCCGTCAACTGGCCCCATTATCATTCCCCCCTACTGAGTATTAGACATGACCTTTCACTCGCCGCAAAAGCAGCGGCTCTGGATATGTCTGCTTTGACTCACTGCATGCTATGGGGCCTGGCTTGGACCTGGCCGGGCCAGAAGGGGCACTTTGATTGATCCTTCATGAATATTTGTCCATTTTTTGACGGTATTTCGCGCGAGTCACGCCTATGCTCGGTCAGGCAACTCTGCAGACTCTAAAGGACAAACTCATGATCCGGCAATCGATCTTCCTGCTCACATCCACCATTGGATTGGCGAGTTTTACACCAATGACCACCATCGCGGCGGGCCCTCATTTCACCGACTGGAGTTCAGCTGTACCTGAGGCGGACATCGATAACAGCGTGCGGGGCGGTTGCCCGATCGAATCACGTGACGGGCTGACACTGTTCACAGCTTCTGCAAGGGATGGTACGCTCGGCAATCTGGACATCTGGATCAACACTCGCTTCGAGCTTGATGAGCCATTTGGCGAGGCGGAAAACCTGGGCGATCCGGTCAACTCGGCCTACGACGACTTCTGTCCTACTCCTTTGAACGACAACCATCTGATGTTCGTCTCGTCGCGGCCGGGGCCTGACGCCTGTGGTGGCGGAGATATGTACATTATCAAGCGCAATCCAGCGAAGGGGTGGGGTGAACCGGTCAACCTTGGCTGCGCCGCCACAGGTGACGGGCCCAATACGGCAGGAGGGGAATTCAGCCCCTCGCTGGTGAACACCGAAGACGGTCTGTTCCTGTTCTTTTCCAGCAATGGCAGCGGCAACATGGACCTGTTCGTCAGCGAGTTTGCCGATGGTCGTTTTGGCCCCGGCGTGCGCATTGACGAACTCAGCACTACCGACGACGATCGTATGCCAAATGTCAGCAAGGACGGGCTCGAGATCGTTTACAGCTCCAATCGGCCGACCTGGGGGGATGGCCAGGACTATGAGGGCGGCCAGGACATCTACACGTCCAGGCGCGACAGCCTGGATGACACCTGGGATCCTCCGGTTAACCTGGGCCCGGGTATCAACACCGGTGCTGACGAAACGCGTGCTTCGATGTCCTGGGATCGTTTCCGGTTGCGCTTCGGGCGCAGTGGAGAGGTTTATGTCAGCGAACGCGACAAAGTGAAGGGGCCAAAATAGAGAGGTTAGGGTGTTCCCGGCTCAGGCGTAATGTTGGGGTCTTTGGGCTCTTCCATGCCTGGGTCGGGGCGCTCAGGTCAGGCGCTATTGCAGATCTTTTCCCGTTCCCCTGTACCGTCCTGAAGTTACGATTTGTCCAGCGGGAACGTTTTGGCAAAACGGCTGAGGAGCGGGGAATGCAATGCTTCGTGAGCATAGGTGCGCATACCACAGCCGTCAGCCTCCTGCGCCTTGAGGTCAAAGGCGAGTTGTAACCAGTTGCGAGACAGGTCGTTGTGGTTCTGCCATGCATAGAACTCAGCCAGGCGAAGCGCAGCCTCGGCAGAACGAGCTCCTCGCAAACGCCTGATGGAGAGATCACGAATCATCACATCATCCACGGCAGCGCTGCCGACGGCTAAACCGAAATTGCGGTTCACACCGTCCGGCAAGCTTAGGGTTAATTGGTTCACCGAGTCGAAATCTTTCAGCAGCATGTGGGCATGCAACAATTCCAATGCGACGTCTTCCGCCAGGTCCGGGCTAAGGTCACGCGCGGTCTCCAGGTGCTGGCGAGCCATGGCGGGATTTCCCGAGAACAGCAGGTAGAGACCGAGATTTGCCTGGTTGGCAAAGCTCAAGGGGTCTAGTTCCACAGCCCGGCCCTGCAGTTCAGCAGCCATTGACATATCGCTGCGAGAGAAGGCCGCTCCCGCCGCTGCACTGAGGATTAATGCTTGCTCGCCTCCATGGCGCAACGCCTGGTCAAAGTGCCATTTTCGTGCCTCCCGGTCTCCTATCTCGGTGTAAAACGCCGACATCCGCAAATGTGCTTCGGCATTTTTGGGATCGAGTAAAAGCGCCCGGTCCAGGGCCGCCTTGAACTCTGGCCCCCATGACTTGAAGCTCATGTTGCCAGCGCGGTCCGCCTCGAGAAAAACCGCACTGGCAAGGCCCACCCATGCGTCGGCGAACCCGGGGTCGAGTTCCGTGGCACGGCGGAAGTAATCGATGGCGCGTTGCATATCGCCAGCCCCGCGGCGGTTCTGGAAATATCTGCCCTGAAGATAGCTGTCCTGCGCTGCCGGGTTTACAGCGGCTGCATCAGTGCTGGCGGGAAATTGGGTGAGGGTGGACGAACCCAGCAGAGCGATGAAGGCCGCCAGGCCGAGCACGGCGGCCCATCGCGACCCGCGTGTGAGAAAGTGAACTTTGCTCATGTTTGTGCTGCGCGGTTCCAACGGTGGAACAGCCACCATAGGCTCGAACCGGTAGCCTCGGCGCGGCAGCGTGGTGATGAGCTGTCTGGCTTCCTCACCAAGCGCTCTTCGCACTTCCACCATGCATTGGGGCAGGGAAGACTCGGTCACTACCAGGCCGGGCCAGATGGCTGCAATCAATTCATCCTTGGTCACCAAACGGCCGGGATTTTCGGCAAGGTATCGTAATACATTGAAGCACTTGGGGCGTAAAGGGACCTCAATGCCCGCGCGGGTCAGCGCAGCTCGTGTCGGGTCCAGTTTGAACGATCCAAACTCCAATACCGCCCCGCTGGCGGGTTGAGTGGTGCGATCAGGCCTGTATTGATTATGGTTCACGGCATTAATTTAACAGAAGGAATGGGCTAGTGCTTCGTTCGATTTCGGGGCTGCTTGAAGGTGCTCTGGCCAACAGTCTTCGATAAACTTGTCGCCCCACGGTACGATGGCTCCGGCGCTCCTCAGCATCACGCTTTTTCCAGTTGTTGATAATCAGTCCCATCCGGGCGTTGCCTTCCAATAGGGGTAGTAGGCGGTCAATGAAGCGCCAATACACGAGTTGTAAGGGCAGGCAACGTTTTGCAGACCAAAAAAGTCGGGGGCCATTCGGCCCCCGATGAACTCTACCCACGTCGGCAGGTTCAACTCACCGGCAATGCCAGTGAAGCTGCCATTGGATTCCACGGCCGCCAACTAACTTACTTGATGCCGGTACAGTTCGCGTAGAACGTGGTCGTTGCCGGCCAGTCCGAGAACACCCCGATCACTCCGACCTGCTGCGCCAGAACGTCCAGCACGCGCAGGATATCGCCATCGTTGTCCAGCGCAGCAAGCACGGTCTGATAGTAAAAGGTGTTGCCACCCTCGAGGACATCTTCCTGGATCCGGCCGGACCGCTCGAGCGACCAGGTAATGATGTCGAGGCCTTCGTCTTGAGCCGCAATGGCGTAGTCGGAAGGAATGATTTCATTTGCGGCATTCAGCGTAAGCAGCATCGGAATGGGCGGTGCAACAATCTTTACGCCCTGTTGTGCCAGGTCGGCGAGAAAAGCCGGCGCACCGGGACGCGGAACGGGCCCGCCGTCGAGGAAGACTGCCTGCTGACCGAACGCCGGCGTGTTTTCAAGCCAGTACAGCACGTCATCGAGATTGAAGGACTGGGGCCAGACACGATCGGGATTAACCCCCAGCTGAAGATAATCATCCACCAGTGCCTGGGCGTAATTTTTCTGTGACCCGAAAACGGCGTTGACATCGGCTGGCGCACCGGACTTCAGTTCCGGTGTGTGCTTGGCGCCGAGCGACTCGAAAAGCTCGATTGCTTCCACGTGGCTCAGCAGAGTCGCTCCGGTGGCGTAAAGGTCGGTGCGGAACGGCGCCGTGCCTTTCTGGTACTGCTCTACGGTGGTTGCCCGGTTGTCACTGGCATCCATTTTCCCCTCGAGCGATTTGAATTGTGCCAGCGTGAGATCACTGGCACAGCATCGAGCAGTAGCGGCAGAAATCAGATTACCCCCCGCATCGAACTGCGCAGGAGTAAAAGGCACATCGCAGGTGCTAGCGAGTGGGGTGGACAGAATGTTGGTGGTGGTATGCAGATCGCACTGATCGTGCCGGCAGACCAGCTGCGCGTCGCTGGTGAAGGTCACGTCGCACTCCAGTATGCCCGCGCCCATGCGCGCTGCGGCTACATAAGATTCGCGGGTGTGCTCAGGAAACTGGAGGGGTGCGCCACGGTGGCCGATCGAGAAATCGCTGGATTTGAAAGGCCCTTTGCAGGATTGCAGCTGATCCTTGAGGGTGCCCTCGTTCATCTGGTCGACCAGATAGTAGGGCCGGGGGCCGAGATCACTTTTTTTGATAACAGCGGGCTTGGGTTCTGCCCAGACCGCGCTGGAAAATAAGGAAATCACTGCTGCCGTAAGCAATCCGGTGCTCGCGGCTCTGGTAGCCATTTGATTCATTACCTAGTTTCCTGTTACATGT
>JBGTHE010000164.1:0-8726 GCA_041746335.1 Lysobacterales bacterium
GTTGGGGTGTAAATCCATGACTACCTCCTCCTTGGTGAATGATCTTGTCCGAAGTTACCAAAACTATCTTGAGGTCAAACACCCAAAAAAAGTACATCACATTTTTCAATCGCCTCAAGAAAGATCCGAAACCGGGTCGAGCGGAAGCCATAGTTTTCTCTCTACTATCTATGTGAAGGATTACAGTAAGTTTCTTACCGCGATTTTGATCTTTTTGGCAGACCCCGCCCGGGCCTTCGATATATTCGCTGACGGCTTTGAATTTCCTCTTTGTGATATGGAGATTTCACTTGACGATGGAACACCTCTGAAAGCTGCAGTTGCGATTGACCTTTGCGGAAGTATCGGCTCCGCGTCAGTCCTGAGCGCACGTTACACCCGGGCGAACGGCACGCCCTGGACACATTCAACCCAGGGTGGCATCACCAACTCTTTCGGGGCTAATGTTCTGCCAAAAGCCGGTCCGCACATGCTCGTACTGTCGACGGGAAGAGCACGTGATGCGAGCGATCCAGGCGCGTGCGGCAATAAATCATGCGCAGGCGTTGGTGCGGGTATACCACCTACAGGGTTCCCACAGAGCGTTCAAGATTGTCTGGTCAACTCGACTATCAATGATGATGTCGCCTTTGAGATGACATTGCGGGCTCCGCAGAATGCCCAGGGCTTCGAATTTGATTTCAAGTACTTTACTTTCGATTATCCGGATTGGGTTTGCTCGAGCTTCAACGACCAGTTCGTCGTTATAGTGAGTCCGCCGCCGGCGGGTAGCATCAATGGCAATATATCTTTCGACAGCCAGCCAAACCCGGTCAGCGTCAATATTGATTACCTCGACGTGTGTACTGGATGTTCACTTGGGAATTCTGGCCTGATTGGGACCGGCTTCGATCTTTGGAACGTCAATATCAACGGGGCCGGGGCCACCCGTTGGCTGACAACCAGCGCCCCGGTTCAGGGCGGTTCGGAATTCACTCTGAAATTCCTTATCTGGGATACCGGGGACTCCCAGTTGGATTCCACTGTTTTGATCGACAATTTTCGTTGGCGCTATGTGCAGACAACGGTTGGGACCTTGCCAAGCGAATAATTGCCACGATTTGGCTCGCAAGCGTCGAGGTTTATGACCAGGCGGCAGGCATTAAAAACTGAAAGCTACTCCGGCACAAAAGCCACAATGCGCAACGGCCCGCCACTGCCGCCGGTGATTTTCATGGGTAGCGCAACCACAAATGAGCCGATGGCGGGCAGGCTGCTCATATCTCCGACATTTTCAAAAGCCGGAATATTTTTCGCAAACAGATTGCGATGAGCTATGAAATCGGTGGACTGGCCCCGATCAATACTGGCGGTGTCGATGCCCAGCGCGGCGATTCGCCGCTGCTCGGCCAGAAACTGTGCGGCTTCAGCCGACAAGCCTGGAAAGTGCAACTTGGCCACGGCTTTTTCGCCGCGTTCTGCCGTCCCCAGATAACTGGCGGCGTCCGGCCAGCGGGTGGCGAATCCGGTTCTGAACAACACGATCACGCCGTCCGCCAAACGGCCATGCTGGGTTTCCCAGGCTTCGATATCAGCTACGGTGATCAGGTAATCCGCATCAGCAGCAGACTGCTGGCTGACATCAATCACCACGGCCGGTGCCAGCAGCCGCTCAAGTGGTAATTGATCGGAAGTCAGTCCGCCTTCGTGAAAATGGATCGGCGAATCCAGATGAGTGCCGCCGTGTTCAGCTGTAGAAATACTGTAGGCCGTGTAATACCACCCGCCATCGGTATGACCTTCGAAATCAGTGGTCTTGCTGAAACCGGTTGCGGTGGGCCAGTACAACGTTGTTTCATCATATCCATGTGACAGATCCAGCCAACTGCCTTTGCTGAAATCCCAGCCATCGGCCTTAGCCAGGCTCATGCTTAACAGCCCCGGAGCCAATGCCAAACCCAACAGAACTTTCAGAGAAAACTGCTTCATCCGGTTTTTGCTCCTTTCGATTTGTTCCATAGGCCCATGATTCGAACCAGCTCATCCAGCCCATCAGTCAACGCAGCCGGACCGGGCTGCAGAATGATGGGAGATTTGATCTCAAACAACTGGCCGTTCTGCACCGCCGGTATCGCCGCCCAGCCAGGACGAGCTGCTACTTTCTCAGGGCGGAATTTCTTGCCACACCAGGAACCGAGAATAACATCGGGAGCACGGCGAACGACCTCATCAGCATCAGCCAGTATGCGATTCTTGCCCAGCGATTCAACCGCGTGTTCAGGGAAAATTTCGATTCCACCTGCCAGCGTGATCAGTTCCGACACCCAGCGTATGCCGGTGATGATGGGTTCATCCCATTCTTCAAAATACACTCTCGGACGCACCAAAGGCGGTGGCAGCCCAGCCAACAATTTCTCGCGCTTGATCTCCCAGCGGGCAACCCAGTCTTCCGCCTGCTGGCCCTGACCCACCAGCGCTCCCAACTGCACGATCATGTTCAGAATTTCTTCTATCGAACGGTGATTGAATACATGCACTTCAATACCCGCGCGAATCAACTCAGCCGCGATGTCGGCCTGCAAATCAGAAAATCCCAGCACCAGGTCAGGCCCGAGTTCAATGATCTTGCCTATCCTGGCTGAAGTGAATGCTGAAACTTTCGGCTTTTCGCGGCGCGCTTGTGGCGGCCGCACGGTAAAACCCGAGATACCCACAATGCGATCCTGCTGACCCAGCAGGTAGAGCGTTTCGGTGGTCTCCTCAGTCAGGCAAACGATGCGTTTCGGGTAACGGTCTTTGGCCACGCTATTTTTTGCCTTGCACCCAGGCGCGCAAGTCCTGATCCAATACCGTCAGGGGTACTGCGCCCTGCCCCAGCGCTCTGTCGTGGAATTCGCGGATATCAAAACGCTCACCCAATTCAGCTTCGGCGTAAGCCCGTAACTCCTTGAACTTCAGCTCACCCACCTTGTAAGCCAGGGCCTGACCGGGCCAGACAATGTAGCGATCAATTTCGACGATGATGTCGTGTTCCTGCTTGCCAGCATTCTCCATGAAATATGTGATGGCCTGCTCACGCGTCCAGCCCAGTGAATGCATGCCGGTATCCACCACCAGGCGCACAGCTCGCCACATTTCATAGGTCAGCTGACCAAATTTTGAATAAGGGTCTTTATAGAAGCCCATCTCCTCACCCAGACTTTCAGAATACAGGCCCCACCCTTCACTGAAGGCCGTGTAAGAAGGGTTCTGCCGGAACCAGGGCACGTCCTCCATTTCCTGCTGCAGGGAAATCTGCAAATGATGGCCTGGCACTGCTTCATGCAGGGTCAGCGCTTCCATTTCCCAGCGCGGGCGGGTTTCCAGCGCATAGGTGTTGGCGAAGAAGTAACCCGGCCTGCCCGCCCGTATGGAGCCGCGCTGGTAGTAGGCTGTGGTCTGAGATTTTTCTGCATAAGTGGGCACAGGAATGACGCCGTAGGGGTTACGCGGCAAACGCCCGAAGACTTTAGTCAGTTCCGGGTCCGCGCGCTTGGCGATATCGCGGTATTCGCGCATCAGACCATCAGCGGTGGTGTGATAGAACTGCGGATCCTTGCGAAGAAACACCAGGAATTCCGCGAAGCTGCCCTCAAACCCGCTCTTCGCAATCACCTCATCCATGGCAGCGCGAATGCGTTTTACCTCGCTCAATCCCAAGTCGTGGATTTCCTGCGGACTCATTTTCGTGGTGGTGCGTACTGCCACATTGTGCGCATACCACGCCTTGCCATTTGGCAAGTCTTTGGCAGCGATAGACTGCCTCGCACCGGGCAGATACTCGTTCTCGGTAAAGGCCAGCAGCCGTTCATAAGCGGGTACTACGCCATCGCGGTAAGCCTCATAGGCGCGTTTCTGCAGACCCTCGGCCTGCAAGGCGTCCATGCCGGCCGGAATTTCAAGAAAGCCCCCCAGCAGAGGACTCTTGGATGGATCATCCACCAACTGGTTTCGAATCTGTTGGGGCACATCACGCAATGTAATTGCGGGCGGTGTAATACCCTGCTCCAGGCCCTGGCGCATCAGGGCGATGGATTGATCGATCTGTTGCGGCAAGGATTCAAGCCGGCCCAATTGATTCTCCAGCGCTGCAATATTGCCAGCCGGCATCATGGCCAGCAGGTCAGCTGCATCCTGTTGCGGCCCACCCATCTGGTTCATCTGCAGTAAATGACCAGGAAACTGCTGAGCATTGACGCGTGTGCCCATGCTATCCAGCAATAACATCAGATTGAATTGCTGGCTGGCGTCCAGATTCTTCGGGTTCAGGCTTTGCAGCAGGGCCAGGCCCTGCCGGTCCCTTTCGTCTCGGGCGGCTATGGCCTCAGGTGATAAATCGGTCCATTGATCCTGGCCCCGCGGGTCGCCCAGCTGCGTGGCAAATTCCGGGGATTGCAACATGGTCTGGTCCAGCAATAATTCAATGTACTGGCCCAAACGCTGTGCATCATCCAGACACTGAGAGTTGGTTTGCAGGTCTTGAAGGCGTACACTGACCTCCGCCAGGTTGCTACTGGAGTTGCTGGCCAAAAGAGGCCCTGCAGTGAAGCTGAAAAAACACAGAACGAGTCTCATAATAGAGTGGTATTTCAATAACTTATTCATTTTTCCAAGATTCCTTCTAATCATTGTTCTTGATCATCATCATCATTAATGCGATCAATTTTGTTAGCGCGCAGCTGCTCCTTTTCGGAGTCACTGATAAACGCCATTGCCAGCCCGAACTGTTGGGCTCGTCGAATCAGGTGAGCACCAAGGCCGGCAGCCGGGGCAGCTGCATTGAACTCGCCGGGCAAATCGATCCCACTGATGCCTGGGTCATCGGTATTGAGGTTCAGGCGGACCCCAGCTTGCATCAGGGCCCGTGCTGGATGCCTGGCCAGCGATAACACCGTACTGGTATGCAAATTGGAGCTAAGACAAACTTCCAGGCCTATTTGCTGTTCAGCGAGATGATCCACCAGCGACATATCTTCGATGGAGCGTATCCCATGACCGATGCGCTCGGCCCCCAGATCCCGTATGGCCGACCAAATACTGTGCGGCCCATCTGCTTCTCCGGCATGGATTGTGGTGCGTAAACCGGCGTCACGAGATCGCTGAAAATGCTTTTCGAAAAGTGCGGCGGGAAAGCGCTTTTCATCCCCGGCCAAGTCCAGTGCCACCAGACCGTCACGGTTCCTCAGCAGGGCATCCAGTTCCTGCATGCAGGTGTCCGGACCATAGGTGCGACTCAGTATGCCAATGGCTTGCGCCCGAACGCCTGAGGCTGTCTCGCCGGCCTGTATGCCATCGATCACAGCTGCAGTAACTTCAGTTGGATCCAGCCCATGAGCCTCAGCCATAAACCAGGGACTGAAACGCAACTCGATGTAGTCTATGCCTTCTGCCTGGGCATCCAACACATTTTCATAGGCCACCCGGCGACAGGCGTCGGTATCGACCAACACCGCTGTGAGGTAGCGGAATTTGGCAATGAATTCCATCAGTCCCTCAGCCGGATCCATGATCTGCACATGCGGTCTCAGGCTGTCCAGATCGTGACCGGGCAAAACAATGCCATGCTGCTCCGCCAGCTCCAGGATGGTCTGTAAGCGGATGCTGCCATCGAGGTGCCGGTGCAGGTCGCAAAGAGGCAAATTGGGATCGATCAGGCTATATTCAGACATGTTGGTCGATTCTCATGACTGCCTGCGTCTGTGTCAACGACAGGCTGTTTCTGTGCCCGGCTAGACATTGGGATTCCCGTTTATAATGTAGCCGGTGGGGTTGCAATTAGGGTATCAATTTCATGGATAAATATGGACAGTCCAGGCGGGATGGTTAATCGGGTCGTGCCCGAATCTGCCGACGAATCAGCAGAACAACTGCTTGACCGCGTTTTACAAACCAATGACCAGACTGTGCTGATCATTGCCCGCGAAATGTGCGAATTCTGTTGGGCTGCAAAACGCTTTTTAGCCGCCATTGCAGCACCTTATCGCATCCTGGAGCTGGACGCAGAAGAGTATCGAACCGGACGTTTGAACCACGAGATTCGCACCGCTCTGCAGCGCAGGAACGGCAGTCACACCGTCCCTCAGATTTATATTGGAAACCATTTTGTGGGCGGTGCGACCGATAGTTTTGCCGCCTGGAGAACCGGCGAATTTCAACAACGACTGAAAGCAGCGGGTGTGCCTTTTGATGAGGCGGCAGACGTCAATACCCAAGGCTACCTTAGCGGCTGGCTGCACTGCCCCTGACAACAAAGCCGGGCAGTCCGAAAATAGCACCCCGGATATCAACCTATTCCAGTACGTTCATAAAGTGTGCCGGACACGAACCAGGGGCAAATATTGCGAATGAAGAAAAGCCGGTGAGAGACCGGCACCAAGTTCGAAGGAAAGAATCTTCCGTTCCGGAGTAAAGTTGGTCAGCCAAAAAGTGACTGGAGATCGCGGGCCTGACGAAGCCGATCAATTCAAGTTTTAGCCACCATAAGCAATAGAACCTTTGAATATCCTCAGCTCATTCTGGCTGATGCTCACTTCCAGATTTCTTGCTCCGGTGTCCACGCCATCGATTGGCCGCAAAAATACCACGAACTGATGTGTACCCTGATTGGTTACCTGCACGTTCCCCCCAGAAACTTCAATCTCTCGGACCCCCCCTGCATCGTTAGCAAAACCGCCGAACTCTAAGCCTGATTCGCCCAGGTTAACGCCAATTTTAACGGGCTCCGCAGAAACAATATCAAACTGCAGTGCCATGGCTCCGCCCAAATTTTTCAGCAGAATGGTGCCCTGGACGGTTTCAAGATCCACTCCCAGCTGGCCTTGGGACGTGCTGGGCAAGCCGTCGCCTTCCTGCACCATCGCGCCCACCAGGTTGGTCATTTCGTCGTCGTTGAGCGGCAGAAAATTGAGCACACCCACCATGATCACCATACCGGCAGCTACAGCCATCCCGTAGGAGATGGGCTGAAACAGGCCTGTCAGCCAAATAGGCAATTGCCGTGCTGATGGCAGTTCGATACTGTCCAGGATGCGACCATGTAAACCGGTGGGAGGATCCAGCTCCGGCACTGCAGCAAGAATGTTTGTCAACTGCAGCGTTTCCTGCCGAAATGCGCGTGCATCGGCAGATACTTCAAGGGCTGCATCAAGTTCGGCACGATCAGACTCATCGATGAACCCATCAACGTCTGCCTGAACCAGTTCTGCAATGCGTTCGCTCAATGTGTTCACATCATCCCCTTTGCTGTCAGCTGGCCTTTCATAATCTGGCGAGCAGAATACAGGCGCGATTTGACGGTTTTTTCAGGAATATGCAGCACCTCGCTGATATCCTGATAGCTCATTTCCGAGAAATGTCGTAATACCATAACTACCCGGTAATCTTCCTGTAATTCCATCAGACCGTCCTGAACGACCTCGGAGAGTTGCTCTGAGTTGAGCCGGTTCTCAGGGTTTTCTGCGCTGACGAACTGCTCTTCTTCAAAAAACTGCTCATTTCGCGTCCGGTTTCGCTGATTGATGGCCTCATTAATCGCTATCCGGTAAATCCAACTGAAAAACTTGAACCTGGGGTTATATTGTTCCAATCGTTCAAACACTTTCAGAAACACCACCTGAGTCACATCGGCCGCGTCGGCGGAATTACCCAGCACACGATAGGCTGCGTTGTAAATCGGGCGTTCGTATTCGTTTACCAGCTGGCCCAATGCCACCCGGTCTCCCTTTCTGCAGCGATCAATCAGCTCTTGGTCACGGTTGTTATCCATAACTACACGCCAGATCGCAGAAGGTTGGTGGTGAGCTTGAAAAAATATCGATGATGTGCGGGTTGATAGTGATCAACGCCGTTCCGGTAGGCCCGGCCAGCATGCGCTTATTGGTTTTCAGCAACACACCTGCACTCCTGTTTTTATTTGAATTGCACTGATTTGTACTTAATGTAACAGAAGCGGCCCTCGGGCAGCCGGTATCGTAGGCGTGGGACGATAATAGTATTAATCTATTTCCATCATATCTTTAATCAATTTTACATATCGAACCCAGCGCTTTAGTGTATCGAATCATCGGCGGCACTTTTATCTTTACTGCTTTCGAACACTTTTAAATCAATAAACCAGCTTCAGGAGACTTGTAAATGAACGCAGTATTGAATCGTGAAAACGAGTTGCACGTGAATCAACCGGTGCCGTCAGTAATTTTCAAAACCAGGGTCCGGGATGAATCCATCGAGGGGCCAAACCCGTATCGCTGGCAGGATGTCAGCAGTAAAGAAATTTTTGCCGGTCGCAAAGTAATTGTATTTGCTTTGCCCGGAGCCTTTACACCAACCTGTTCCAGCACCCATCTGCCCGGCTTTGAGGAAAAATTCGAAGAGTTCAAAGCTTTGGGCATCGACGACATTTACTGCCTCAGCGTCAATGATGCGTTTACCATGTTCCAGTGGGGCAAGCACCAGGACGTGAAGAATGTAAAACTGCTGCCCGATGGGAGTGGAGATTTCACCGAGAAAATGGGCATGTTGGTCCGCAAGGACAATCTTGGCTTTGGCGCCCGGTCCTGGCGCTATTCCATGCTGGTGGAAGACGGAGTGATCAGTGCGCTTTTTTCCGAAGAAGGCAAGTGCGATGACTGCCCTACCGACCCCTTTGAGGTCAGCGACGCCGATACCATTTTGAACCATTTACGGGCTGCCTGAATTCTATCAAATCA
>JBGTHE010000165.1:0-5909 GCA_041746335.1 Lysobacterales bacterium
GAGAAGAAAGTCGACAAAACCGTTCGTTCCAATGCGAACAAGCTTGCCGAAGAAATCTCGGGTGCAGCGGGCAAGGCCAAAGACGAGACCAAGAAGATTGCCGACAAGGTCAAAGGACAGGTAAAGGAGACCGCGGACAAGGCGAAGGCCCGGGCAAAGAAAGCGGCCGACACAGCGAGGGCCCAGGCCAAGAAGGCCGTGGGCAAAGCGAGCGGCCAAGGAAAGAAAGGTGTGAGCAAAGCCAAGGGTCAGCCAAAGAAAATCGCAAGAAAGGCGAAGCCCCAGGCAAAGAAGGTCACAACCAAGGCCATGCCCAAGCAAAAGGGTCCGGCGACTCTTCACCTGATGCCCAAGGCTGACGAATGGACCGTACGGCTTGAGGGCAGCGAAGAAGATCTTAGCCTGCACTCCACCAAGCACTCAGCCGTCAAAGCTGCACGGGGTCTCGCCCGCGCGCGCGCGCCGAGCCATTTGATAGTGCACCGCGCGGACGGCACGGTCCAGGAAAGTTTTTCGTACGACTGAAAGTGGTTCAGTAGCGGCCCCGTAAGCGGCGCGAGCCTGAATTGGGCGCGGTTCGGCACCCAACATCCGGTGCCGGAACGGTGATGCTGAGAGGCATAAAACAAAAAAAGCGCCAGTCCATTCGCAAGTTTTCACAAATCCGGGATTTGAAAAACACATGAAAAAAACTATTGCGCTGCGCGCCGCACTCGGTGCGCTGTTATTAATGAGTTGGTCGGCGTCGGCAGCAGACCAGTTGGCCCGATTGACCATCGATGTCACTGTCGAAGGTGTCAAGACCTGGAAGAACGGCGACGACCACTCGACCTCAAACATTACAGAGAAGTACCACCTAATGACCCATGTTCAGGCATCAGGAGAGCCTTCCAGCGTCAATATCAAGGACCCGCAGTTCGCCCAGCAACAGATGGCCACGGCCGCGCAGGTGCAACTGAAGGTGCGTGAGGCTCAGGCGCGCGCGGGCAAGCCTGTACCGAAGGCGGCGGCGACGCAGGAAGAGTACATGGAACAACAGAAGAAACTGGCCGAGGACATGCAGAAAGGCCACGTCGCTTGCAAGGGCGACGTGACTTGCCTGATGAAGCTTTCGCAGGAGTATGCGCAGCAATCGGCAATGATGAGTTACCCGCCAGCTGAAGGGGCCGCGCCCCCTGCCAGCCTCGATGCCAACCTCGATGACGATGAAGACGAAGCGCCCGAAGAGGAGCGATACCTGGACTATTCCGGCTACGAGGGCTGCCCGGGTGAAATCCATATCCGCATCAACAACACTTCGGAAGGCGCGACGGCTGATGTCTCTGGCATGGTGCCCTTCAAGCAAGCTGATACCGCCGATTACCGCGGCACCGAGCATGATCTCATGATGCAATGCCTGGGCAGCACCCTGGTCTACGATCTCAAGGCGCGCAAGATTTACACCGACGGCATCGGCCACCCTGCGCCGCGTGGTAGCTATCGCTATTGGGACAGTCTGCACGGTGAGACTCTCAACGAAGAGGCTGCCGTTCCGACGACCTCCATCGCCTGGGAATGGGTGGCCAAGACCCTGAGGATTGCGGATGCGTCTGGCAGTGCCAACACCATGCTGCCAGTTGAAGGGGCGAACGCTGGCGGCGGCGATGGCTCCCAGGTCAGCGGTCAGATCAAGGTCGATATGACATGGAAGTTTGAACCGCTCTGATCAGCGAGTCGGCGAAGATCCCTCAACAGTGCCCATCATTTCGCTTTACTCTGATTCCATCACCCTACGCCATTGATCGGCGCGGGGCCAAGTCCCATTCTGCGTCCTCAACACAGGGAAATGCAGAGAATACCCTCAAGAACATCGGTCCGAATAAATAGCCGGCTTGCGTGTATCAATGGGCATGAACGGAGAATTGATGGTGGCCACTGATGGAAATAACGAATTCGCAAGCGCAACCCCTGCTGCCGATCGTGGGGAAGAGTGCGACTGGCTGCGACGGGTGCAGGCCGGTGACCGCGAGGTGTTCGGCAAGCTGGTTTCCCGCTACATGCAGCGCGCTTATTACGGCGCACTCGGCCTGGTGGGCTCTCATGCCGATGCCCTGGATCTCTCGCAAGAAGCTTTTGTGCGAGCATTCCGCGCCCGAGCCACGTTGGACCCTGAACGGCCTTTCTACACCTGGTACTACCAGATTCTGCGGCGGTTGTGTTTCAACCAAGGCCGAGATCAGCGCAACCGCCAGCGGTTGCACATTGAGGCCGAGTCCTGGCTGGTGTCCGAGGCTTACAGCCGCGGCGCTTTTCCGCCGGAACAGCAAAGCGAGACCGATGAACTGTATCAGCGCATCCGCCGGGCCATCGAAGCACTGCCGGATACCGAACGGGAAATCATCGTGATGCGCGAACTGGAAGAACTGAGTTACCGCGAAATTGCTGAACTTCTTGAGATACCGCAGGGCACGGTAATGTCACGTCTGTATACAGCACGCAAACGCCTTGCCACCGAATTGTTGGAGTTGAAATGAACAAGCCAACGGATACGGAAGCGCAGGGCTTCGCACCTCGCCACGGTCAGTCGAATGAGCAACAGCTGCGCGAATGGATGATGGCTGCCCTGGATGGGGAATGCAGTGCGGAGGATCGCCAGGCGCTCGAAGCTGCTTTGGCGGGAGATGAACAACTGCAACGTGAGTGGAATGAATTGCAACAATTAAAGGAGGTAACCAAAACCATGAATATGCGCAAGCCGCCGGAGGAAATCTGGCCGGTTTATTGGGAATCAGTTTACGTGCGCCTGGAGCGGGGTTTCGCCTGGGTGTTCATCTCGCTCGGCACCCTGATGTTAATGACCTGGGGTATCTGGCAGGCAGTACAAACAATCGACGCAAACACAGAGATCCCCCTGTTGATTAAATGGGCGATAGCCGCGCTGTTTATCGGTCTGGCGGCCCTCCTGGTTTCCGTCGTGCGCGAAAAGCTGTTTGCCCGCAAAAGCGACCCTTACAAGGACATACAAAGATGATTATTACACCCGCACCCTCAGTGAAGGGCTATCACACCGTCCGTTCGTTCGGGCTGGTTCGTGGGAATACCATCCGCGCGCGTCATGTCGGCAAGGACATTCTCGCTGTATTCAAGAGCATGGTGGGCGGTGAAATCGAGGAATACACCAAAATGATGGCCGAGGCTCGTGAACAGGCCATAGACCGCATGGTGAGTGAGGCGGAAAGCCTGGGCGCCAATGCCATCGTCTGTGTGCGGTTTTCCACGTCTTACCTGATGGGTTCTGCATCAGAAATCCTCGCCTATGGCGAAGGCATCCAAATAGAAAAGGAGTGATGGGAATGCGTTCTGATTGGAATTATATCGCCGCACTGGTATTGGCATTGGGCGTGTCATCCACCCGAGCTGATGAAAACCTGCAGGGAACCTGGCAGGGTGCCATCAGCATTATGGGCCAGGAGTTGGGCATAGCCGCACACTTCACCGGTGAAGGCCCAGCACTTGCGGTCACGCTCGATATCCCGATGCAAAAGACCATGGGATTGCCGATGCAAAACGTCAGTTACGAGCACCCGAATGTGCATTTTGAAATTCCGGGTGCTGCGGTTGCGACGTTTGAAGGTAAGGTCGAAGGTGACAGTATCAGTGGCGATTTTCTGCAGTCCGGAATGAAGGGGACCTTTAAATTGCAGAAGCAATCGGCCGAAGCCGCTGTCACTGGATCCGACGCCACTGCGCCTGCTGCCACTGAAACAGCGGCCACTGAATCTGCTGAAGCACCAAACGCAGACCCCGTACCCTATACGGAAGAAGAAGTGGAATTCACTAACGGAGAATTTCGCCTGGCTGGAACATTGACCCTTCCTGAAGGCATCGCCCCCCATCCTGCTGTGGTCCTGATCACCGGCAGCGGACCGCAAAACCGCGATGAGGAATTGTTTGGCTTCAAGCCGTTTCGCGTGATCGCCGATCACCTGACGCGGTCCGGTATTGCGGTGTTGCGCTACGACGACCGCGGTGTGGGAGCCTTCACGGGCGATGTATCATCAGCCACCACCGCAGATTTCGCCACCGATGTGCTGGCCGGCGTGCATTTGCTGAAACAAAGGGATGATATTGATTCCAGCAAGATCGGCGTTATCGGCCACAGCGAGGGCGGCATAGTCGGCCCCATGGTGGCGCAGAGCGGCGAGCTAGCCTTCGTGGTGATCCTGGCTGGTCCGTCGATGTCTGGAACGGAAATCCCCTCTACGATCAAGGGGCCAAGATACTTCAGGCCAATGGTGCTACAGAAGAAGAGCTTCGCGAGCAGCGGGATATCCTGGATCAACTTTTCGCAGCCATCCGCACCGGGGAAGGCTGGGATAAGGTGAAAGTGGATATAGAAAGCCAAATCCGCGCCGGCGTGGATAAATTGCCCCCCGACCAGCGCGCCGCAATTGCCGATGTGGATGAGTACGTCAACACACAGGTGCAAGCGCAGGTGACCGGTCCCAGACTCTGTGGTTCCGCTTCTTCATTGACTATGATCCAACTCCCGCTTTGGAGGCATTAGAGGTGCCCACACTGGCAGTCTTCGGAGAACTGGATTTACAGGTCCCACCCGATGCCAATCTACCAGCCATGGAAAAGGCGTTCATCAAAGGCGGGCAGGGGAAATACAATATCGTCACTTTGAAGGGCGCCAATCATTTGTTCCAGAAGGCCACCAACGGCAGCCCCATGGAATACGCCACCCTGGACAAAGCCTCTGTGCCGGAGTTGCTGCCCCTGATTACGGAGTGGATCAAAGGTGTGTTGTAACTTTTGGAGAATATTCCCCATTTAATTCAATATACTGCTGGACAATTAGAACAATTCGCGAGAATATTCGCTATAAGTGTTGCGCGGCAGGACGCGACTGCCGCGCACCGATAACACGAACCGGACATTACGGAGGGACCCGGTCTGAAAAACCAGATACTCATCTCTGTATTCGCAGTTTTGTTGCTCACTGCAAACCAGGCTCAGGCGCAAACCCTGAAGGGCTCCCGCACTTCCGTCGAAAAGCAATACCAGCTGGCCCAATCTTATGGCTTCAGCTTCCTCAACACTTCGAAGGAAGTAGCACCCAAGGTTGAATCCGGCGAGCTGCACAGAGTGAGCACTGGCCGATATTTGGAACTACATAGTGTGTCTTTTCCCTATGCGGTTGCAGAAACCAGCTTGTTCCTTGAACGGCTAAGTCAGCAATATCATGCGGCTTGTGGGGAGAAGCTTCCGGTTACCAGCTTGCTGCGCCCAGTTGACAGGCAGCCAGTCAATTCCGTCTCCCTCTCTGTGCATCCCACGGGCATGGCCGTTGACCTGAGAATTCCTCAGAAATCGAAGTGTCGATCCTGGCTTGAAAAAACCTTGCTTTCACTCGAAAAGGAGCGGGTTCTCGACGTTACACGTGAACGCTTCCCCCCACACTTCCATGTTGCCGTGTACGCCGAGCCTTACGCAGCGCGGGTGGCCGCACTCGAGGCTAAAGCCGGCAAGTCAACTACCTTCGCTCAAGCTCAACCGACTCGGGCTCAACCAACTCAGGCTCAACCAATTCAGGAAGTTGCTGTGTCATCCGACCCTGCAATTCATCAGGCCAGCCATCAGAATTCCGGCCATCAAAATTATGTCGCGCGCAAAGGTGATTCATTGTGGAAAATTGCCGCCAATACGGGCGTCAGTGTTGCTGAAATTCGCACCGCCAATAATCTGCAGGGCAACCAGATCATCGTCGGCCAGACCTTGCGCATACCCGATGCAGGGACCGTCTCTACCCTTGTGGCTGACAACAACACAATCACCCACCGGGTAAATCGAGGCGATTCACTCTGGACCATTGCCAATCGTTACGGTACCAGCGTGGAAAAATTGAAACGGGTCAACAACACCGG
>JBGTHE010000166.1:0-7721 GCA_041746335.1 Lysobacterales bacterium
GAGCATCGGCACGCTGGCCGGCGGCATTGCACACGACCTCAACAACGTGCTGGCTCCCATCATGATGTCTATCGAGCTGCTGAAAATGGAGGAGCAGAACCCGCTGCGCCTCGAAATGCTCACCATGATCGAAGGCAGCGCCAAACGGGGTGCTGACATGGTCCAGCAGGTCCTCTCCTTTGCGCGGGGCGTAGAGGGACAACAGTTGGAAGTGCAGGTGGGACATCTGGTCCAGGAGATCAATAAGATCGTCCAGGAAACCTTCCCCAAGAACATCGAGGTGTGCAGCAAAATCCCGTCGGACCTTTGGCTGGTGCGGGGCGACCCCACGCAACTACACCAGGTTTTGCTCAACTTCTGCGTCAACGCGCGGGACGCCATGCCCGATGGGGGCACGCTCACACTCGCCGCCAGCAACCTTATACTCGAGGCGCAACATGCGGAACTGGACGTCAAGGCTGAGCCCGGCCCATATTTGTGCCTCGAAGTGGAAGACAGCGGCATAGGCATACCTCATGACGTGATTGAGCGCATCTTTGAGCCGTTTTTCACCACCAAAGAACTCGGCAAGGGCACCGGTTTGGGGCTTTCCACCTCCCTTGCCATCATCAAAAGCCACCGCGGCTTTGTGCGAGTTTCCAGCGAGGTCGGCGTGGGTGCACGCTTCCAGGTCTATTTGCCGGCGCACACAAAGACGGGCGCGGCGGAAAATGACACCGGACCGGTTGAGCTGCCGCGCGGCAAGGGTGAACTCGTGCTGGTGGTTGACGATGAAGCTGCCGTTCGGCAGATCACACAACAGACTCTGGAAGCGTTCGGCTACCGCGTTGTCGTTGCCTCGAATGGTATCGAGGCTTGCTCAATTTATGATACCCGCAAAGGGGAGATCGCCATCGTGCTCACGGACATGATGATGCCATTGATGGATGGGCCAGCCTTGATTCAGGTGCTGCTGAAATTGGATCCGAAGGTGCGCATCATAGCGGCCAGTGGTCTGAACGCCAATGCCATGACCGCCAAGGCTACCAGCGCTGGCGTCAAGCATTTCATGCCTAAGCCCTACACCGCGGAAACGCTACTCAAGACTCTGCGCGAAGTGCTCGAAAGTTAACTCCAACCAGCCCGTGTTCTGAACAGGGCACTCTAACCCGCCTTGCCCACCTGCCGGCCGCAGGATGCCATGGCCTGGGCAATCACCGTGCGCAGCTCATCCATCCGGTAGGGCTTGCACAGGATCCAGTCCATGCCTGCGTCCAGACACCGGTCATGATCATCCGATCCGGTATCGCCCGTCACTGCAATGATTTGGCAAGGGCCCGTATGCGTCTCGCCCTCGAGCGCCCGTATTCTCCGGGTGGCTTCCAGACCATCCATGACCGGCATGCGGCAGTCCATCAGGATAATGTCATACGCCTGTGCGCTGTGTGCGTTGACGGCTTCCAGCCCATTATTCGCCGCGTTGGCTGTATAGCCGATGTGGTTCAACATCGTCAGCGTCAGCTTTTGACCAATGGGGTTATCATCCACGACAAGTATTCTGCATTGATCCATTTCGCTTGCGTCCGGGATGGCTGCGGTTTCAAGGCACCGGCGGGCAGCCGGGCGCACGGTATCGATCTCACTCTGCCAACATGATCATATACCGGGTTGCTTGTGAGAAATAGCCGACTGTTGCGCCCTGTAACAAGACAAATTCTGAGCATGATTCATGGTTTATGTCACCCGCCACATAGTATTGTCTGTCCGCTAGCCAAAATTACTCATATACTGGAATTTGGCCATTTCTTCAGGATGCTGACTTATTGCATATGCTGCGGTGTTTAACTACAACATGGCCTCCCGCGCGCTGACCCCTGAGCCGCCTTGGCGCGTTTGCATTGAAGTCATGCCATGAACCCCTCCTTGCGAGTGCTATACGCCGAAGACAACCCTGATGCCGCCGTTTTGACGCGGTCTTTCTTTGCTTCTTTCGCACCCCAGATCGAATTGGTGATTGTCGACACCGGCAAACAGTGCCTGGAGCAGCTGGAGGCGGGCGGTTTCGATGTCTTGCTTCTCGACTATCGCCTGCCGGACATAGAGGGTTTGCAGGTACTGAAATCTATGGCCGAGCGCAGGATTCATATTCCCACGGTTATAGTAACCGCCATGGGCGACGAGGAACTGGTGGTCAAAGCGCTGCGGATGGGCGCGTCCGATTATGTTCCCAAGAATGAAGGTTACCTGGAAACATTACCGGATATTCTGCGCGCGGCGCATGAGGAATCCCACCCCATAGGCGGCCTGAGCGTGCCATTTACGGCTGTTCCACGACGAATTCTTTACCTCGAGCATGTGGCCTCTGACATCGATCTCACCCTGAGGCACTTCGACGAGCATGCGCCCTACCTACTGGTCGATGTGGCTGGCTCCGGCCGGGAAGCGCTGCTGCGACTAAGCCAAAAACCCAGGTACGATGTGGTGTTGGCGGACCTGCGTATGCCCGATCTCGGCGGCCTGGAATTCTTGCATCGCCTCAAACGCAAGCTGGATCATTGTCCGCCGTTCATCATGGTGACCGGCAAGGGCGATGACGCACTGGCTATCGCCGCGCTGAAGTTGGGGGCTGCCGATTATATCGTCAAAAACAGGGGCTACCTTGAAAAGCTGGTCTACACCATAGAACAGGTTGTAGTGCGGGACCAGCTGCGGCAAGTCTATGAAAGCCTGCAACATGAGCTCGCCCAACACAACAGAGCTGAAGCAGAACTGGCGGAAACTCACCAGCACCTGCAGGTCGTCATCCGCGCTGCGAATGTCGGCCTTTGGGACTGGAACGTTAAAACCGGCAAGGCCCACTTTTACCCCGAATGGAAACATCAGCTCGGATATGAGGAGGACGAGATCACGGATGACTTCAGCGAGTGGGAAACGCGGCTGCATCCGGATGACAAGGAACCTGCCTTACAGAAAGTGCAGAAGTTTCTCCTGAGCGAGGAGGACAGCCTGCACAATGAGTTCCGCTTGCGGCATAAGAATGATTCCTACCGCAGAATTGTGGCGCAGGGAACGATTGAGCGTGATTCCGCAGGGCGGGCCACACGAATGCGCGGATCCCACCTGGACGTGACGGAGGCTTGGGAAGTGGGGGAACAACTGCGGCAGGCCCAGAAGATGGAAGCCATCGGGCAGCTGGCCGGCGGTATTGCCCACGACTTCAACAACAAGCTGTCCGTCATGCTCGGGTATACCGAAATGGCCTTGGCGCGAGTGGCGGATGACAGCGCACTTCGGGCCTTTCTGATCGAGGTCCGCGATGCGGCCCAGAGCTCAGCCAACCTCACCCGCCAATTGATGGCCTTTGCCCGCAAACAGCCGATCAAGCCTACGAGCCTTAATCTGGGCGATGTAATCGGCGAATCGGTAAAAATGGTTCGCCTCCTGATTCCCGAAGAGATTGAAATTCGCTGCCAACATCAAAGCGAACTGTGGCCTGTATCGGCCGACCCGACCCAGATTGATCAGCTGGTTTCCAACCTGGTAACGAACGCACGCGATGCAATTGCTGGTCCGGGGCTTTTGAGCATTGAGGTGCGCAATGCTGCCGTGTCTGCAGAGTTTGCCGAAGCCCATGCAGACGCACGTGATGGAGACTATGTCGTACTTTCAGTCAGCGATGATGGCTGCGGCATGGATGAGCTGACGCTTGGCCGGGTGTTTGAACCCTTCTTTACCACCAAGGAAACAGGGAAGGGCACTGGACTCGGCCTTGCCACCGTATACGGCATCATGCGGCAGAACGATGGTTTCATTGTTGTGCACAGCGAAGTCGGGGTTGGAACAACATTCGAGCTCTATTTTCCACGCGTCGCTGAAAAAGCCGCGAAAAAAATAAAGGAAGCATTACCGCTTATTGCCGGCGGCGGTGAAACCATTCTGGTTGTCGAGGATGAAGCCAGTCTGTTGCAGTTGATCGAAACACAACTTTCTGGCCTCGGTTATACCGTGCTCGGCTCCCGAAGCCCTACTGAAGCACTGCAGCTGGTACATGCTTACAAAGGGCCGATTGATCTGGTGATTACCGACGTCATCATGCCCGAAATGAATGGGCGGAATCTCGCCGCGTTGATCAGGCAAGCACGCCCTGGAATCAGAAGCATTTTCGTATCCGGATACAGCGACGATGTCATTGCCGATCACGGTGTTCTGCACGAAGATGTCAATTTCATCGCCAAGCCGTTCTCCAAGGCCATATTGACAAGAAAGATTCGTGAAGTACTGGCCGCACCCGGTGTGTGATTCCAGGGGCTGCCCGACATGAAACGGCGGCCGCAAGCAGCCCTGTTTGGCGGGTTTGGCCTGACTCTCATATTCCTGGTCGGCTTTGTCTTCCTTTCCTACCGCAGTACCGCGGAGTTGATGCAGCAAGCCACTGCGGCTGAGCACGCGCAAGAAGTGCTTACCCAACTCGAATTGTTGATGTCCCTGATGTCCAGCGCCGAGACCGGGCTGCGCGGCTTCACGCTCACCGGTGATGAAGCCTTTCTGGAGCCGTACCACAGGGCCGTGCAAAGCACGGGAGAGGGAGATGCGATTCGCAGACTCCGCGAGCTGATCATCGACCCGGGACAGCAACATCGCCTGGAGTCCCTGGTGCCTCAGTTGGCCGAACGGCTGGAATTTGCCCAACAGGTGGTGGAACTGCGACGCAACCAGGGTTTCGAGGCCGCCCGCGAACGAATTGCCACGGGTGAAGGCCGGCGCGTGCAGGACCGGATTCGCGCCGCTGTCGACGAAATGGCAACGACCGAACGCGCGATCCAGAGCCAACGTCAAGAGCAGGCACAACAAGCCCTCCGTTACACCCAGATCTTTATCGGGGGCGGAGGTTTACTGACGCTGGCGATCGCGGGCTTTTCCCTGTTTTTCAGCGCCCGTGAACTTGCCGCCCGAAATCGGGCCGAAGAAGAGCGCGGGCGGCTGTTCGACGAACTGCATTTGCTCATGGAATCCACCGGCGAGGGCATCTATGGCATCGACATGAAAGGTCGGTTCACATTCATCAACCGGTCAGCGGCGAGCATGCTTGGATTCAAACTGGAAGAACTGCTGGGCCGAAATGCCCACGAACTCATTCACCACAGCCGCAAGGACGGCTCGGTCTATCCGGCGCAAGACTGCCCCATCTTCAGGGCTTTCCGCACAGGCAGGAGTTGTATCGAGGATGGGGAAGTACTGTGGCGTAAAGACGGCACTTCCTTCCCCGCCGAATATTCGTCACACGCCATTCTGCGCGAAGGCCTGCCCCAGGGCGCAGTAGTTGTTTTTAACGACATGACCGGACGCCAGCGGGCAGAAGCACAGTTGCGCGTTCGGAACGAAGAACTCACCGGTTTCGCTTACACCATTTCCCACGACCTGAAAGCACCATTGCGCGGTATTTCTGGATACGCTCATGAGCTGCAACGACGCCACCAGACCGGCCTGAGTGAACGTGCGCAATTCTGTATCCTGCAAATCATCGCTGCCGCGACAAACCTCGATTGTCTCATTGAGGACTTGCTGAAATACTCACGTGTGGACGCGGAGAGACCAACAGCAACGGACGTACTCCTTCCCGATCTGGTGCGTGCCATGCTACGCGACCGTAGCCACACGCTGACCGAGCTGGGTGTGGAGATGGACATCGCTGTGCCACCCCTGAAGTTGCACGTCTGGGAGCGGGGTCTGCAGCAGGTTTTGAGCAACCTGATCGACAACGCCATCAAATACAGCCGCCAGTCTCGCCCGCCGCGAGTAGGCATCACCGCCGAAGCCCTGCCCGCCGGCTGCAGGCTGACCGTAACAGACAACGGCATCGGCTTCGATATGGCTTACCACGATCGCATCTTTGGCCTGTTTAACCGCCTGGTGCGGGGGAATGAGTTCGAGGGTACCGGCGCTGGCCTCGCCATCGTCAAGAAGCTGGTGCAAAAACTCGGCGGCACGATCCGTGCCGAATCGGCCCCAGGTAAGGGCGCGACGTTCTTTGTTGAACTGCCCATCTCGCCCTTCACAGAGGCTTCGCCATGAACTTCAACCCTTCAAGCTCTCAGCGGTCTTCGTTACAACCTATTTTGATAGTCGAAGACAATGACATGGATCTCGACTTCTGCCTGCAGGCTTTTGAAGAGAATCACATCGCCAATCCCCTCATCGCCTGCCGCGACGGTGAAGAGGCAATGCAGTACATCGACTCCCACTCGAACCCTGCCGATCCAGAGTTTCCCCTGCTGGTGTTGCTCGACCTGCGTCTGCCCAAAGTGGATGGAATCGAAGTGCTTCGGCACGCCCGCCAGCGCCCTGCCTGGAAGCAGATCCCCTTCATTGTCCTTACGACCTCGAGCGAAAACTCCGACATCACGCGGGCTTACGATCTTGGCGTGAACTCATACCTCGTAAAGCCGATCGACTTTGAGTCGTTTTCAAATGTGGTGAAAAACATCCATATGTACTGGATCCTCACCAATAAGCCACCGTTCCCGTCCCTCTCTGAGTAGAACTGGGCGCAACGGGCAGGTCAGCCCGAAGGCGGGTTCCGCTGTCATGCCGCCGGCAGAGTGAAGCGGAAGGCTGCGCCGCGGCCCCAGGCAGAATCTTCGATCCAGATTTTGCCTCCGTGCTGCTCGACGATCTTCTTGCAGATGGTCAGGCCAATGCCGGTGCCCTCGTAGCGCTCCCGACTGTGCAGGCGCTGAAAGATCTGGAACAGGCGCTCGCGGTGCTCCGGCTCGATGCCGATGCCGTTGTCCTCGACCGAAAACGTGACCAGGGAACCGGAATCGCCGGTTTCGGCCGTGACGCGAATGCGTGGTGTCTGATCGTTAACGAACTTCAGGGCGTTGCCGATCAGGTTCTGGAACAGCCGGTTCAGCTGGCTGCTGTTGCCACGTACCCGCGGCAGCGGTCCGATCACGATTTCAGCGCCGCTATCCTCGATCCGTTTCGACAGATTCTGTCGCACCGTGGCGAGGCAGTCGTCGAGGTCAACCTCCATGGCTTGCGCAGCGGGGTCGACACGCACCCGCGATAGCTCCAGCAGATCGCGGATCATGTCCTGCATTCTCGCCGCACCGGATTGCGCGTAGGCGATGAATTCGTCCGCTTCCTTATCCAGCTTGCCGCGGTAGCGGTCGGCCAGAAGTTTCGTGAAGCTCGAGACCATGCGCAGTGGCTCCTGGAGATCGTGGGACGCGACGTACGCGAACTGCTCGAGTTCCTCGTTCGACTGCTCCAGAGCGTGCACGGCCAGCTCGAGCTCCGCGGTCCGTTCTTCGACCCGCCTTTCCAGTTGCTGGTGGGATCTGCGCAGTTCCTGTCCGGCGACGACTTCCGCGGTGACGTCGTCGGCGAGCGAGAGGATGCTGGCTAGTTCGCCTTCTGTAGCGAATAGCACGCTGTTGTACCACTCGCAATGAATTACGGAGCCGTCCTTGCGAACATTGCGGTTCTGGCTGAAGTTGCGCGAGGCGCGTTGTTCCATCAGGTCAGCCATCGTGCGGTCAACGTCGGTGAGTTCGGCCTCGAAGACCATGCCAATCTCTCCAGGCGTCTTTCCCAGAACTTCCTCGAAGGACCAGCCGAACATCGACTCGGCGCGCTGTGACCAGCGGGTCACCCGGAACTCGCGATCCCACTCAACGACGGCCAGCGGAGTGTTGTCGACGTGGCGGCTTAACTGCTGGTGTGCGGCTTTCAACGCC
>JBGTHE010000167.1:0-2258 GCA_041746335.1 Lysobacterales bacterium
CCAGATCGGCAAGCGGGCTTTAACTTCATCGATGATAAAGCGGCACGCGTCAAAAGCCGCTCCGCGATGGGCTGCTGAAACGCCTACCAGCACGGCGGGTTCGGTCAGTTTCAATAAGCCCTGCCGGTGCACGGCAGCGGCCAGGCTGACGTCAAAACGCTCGCGGGCTTCCTGAAGGATGGAATTTCCTTCCGTGACGGCCAGCGGTTCATAAACTTCATACTCGAGCTGCAGCACTTTTCGGCCTTCGTTGTGATCGCGCACCCAGCCTTCAAACAGCACAAAGGCGCCGCTGGACACATCCTGCAAGGCGGCCCGCAATGCCTTGCGGTTCAGGCTTTCGCTGGAAATTGCGAAGTAGCCGGTGCTGAAAGGAGGCGAGGAGGAAGACCCAAAAGAAGAGGGGCTCATTTCAGAGTGAATCTTCCAGAGTGATCGCGAAACAACTCACCGCAAAGGACGAAACGCGCACTGAAAATTCCGATTGAGCCATGTTGATGATTTTACCCACCTGCAACGGGCGGAAAAAACAGCACCTGCTCGTCACCGCTCAAGGGGGCGTCCCAGCTGGCCATTTGATCATTGATGGCAACCAGCGCGCGGCTGTACTGGCCAAGTTCCGGGTGTTGCTCTGTCATCTGTGAAAACAGTTCGGCAGGTGAGCTGGCGCCGGACTTAACTTGTTCCTGGGCCAAGCCAGTTGCTTCACGGTAGGCGGCGAACCACTTCACGGTAAACTGCTTCATCCGCCAATCCGGTACATTTCAACCTTTTCACGTGTGGCGCCGGACTGGCTGCGCTCTTCGCTGTAGCGATCTGTTCGCTGTTGCCAAATTTGTGCAATCAGCTCGGCCATCTGCTCGCTGTTATGGGATTGGCGCAACAGCGGCATCATGTTTTTCCCCTGAGTGCCGAACAGGCAGGTGTAGAACACCCCATCCGCTGTCAGACGAGCGCGCGTGCAGCCGCCACAGAAAGGTTGGGAAATAGAACTGATCAGACCGATTTCACCCGCGCCATCCTGGTAGCGATAACGGGTAGCGGTTTCCGAAGCACGCTGCGCACCCACCGCTTCAATGGGCCAGCGTGCAGAAATGCGTTGCACCCACTCGGCCGACGGCACAACTTGCTCCAGCTGCCAGTGGTTGCTGTTGCCCACATCCATGTACTCGATCAGGCGCACGCTGTGCCCGCTGTTGCGGAAAAACTCCAACAGGTCCAGGACAGTGTGGTCGTTCACGCCGCGCTGCACCACGGTGTTGATTTTCAGATGCTTGAAGCCGGCAGCCACCGCGGCATCAATGCCTGCCAGTATCTCCGGTAGTTTGCCTTTGCCGCCGCTCATCTCGCTCAGCACGGCCTCGTCGAGTGAATCGAGGCTGACGGTAATCCGGCGCAGTCCGGCATTGCGGAGATCGACTGCATGACGCGGCAACAGAACGCCGTTGGTGGTCATGGCAATGTCGTCAAGGCTGTCGATCGCGGCCAGACGCTCGATCAGTGCTGTCAGGCCAGGTCGTACCAGTGGTTCGCCACCGGTAATACGTAACTTTTTCACGCCATTGGCAACAAAAGCGCGAAGCAGGGTTTCGATTTCACGATCGGTCAGCAGATTGGCCAATGGCAGGAACACCCCGCGGCCCTGCAATGAATCGGCAGGCATGCAATAGGTGCAACGGAAATTGCAGCGGTCAATTACCGACAGGCGCAACTCCCGCAAGGGGCGTTGCAGCTGATCAACCACCAAAGCCGCCGCGGCAGTGGTGGGATCAGTAAGCTTGATGGGAACCTGCATGTCCATGTTCAGGCGAAAGGGGGCTCTTTGCTCTTGGAAACCAGCTGCGCACGTTGGAGAGTCTGATGGTGTTCCAGCGTGCGTTTGTAGAGCTCGACCACCTTATCAACCCCCGATGGCTCCAGTGCGCCGTTATTGCCGGCTGCTGTGAAAGTCGCATAAATGGCGGAAGCGGTCATCAGCGCGCCCGAAACCAGCGTGGCATCAATATCTTCGTGCCTGAGCTCGTTGGCCAACTCTATGAGTTTGTTGGTGCAATATTTGTGCTGGTCGCCTTCGCTCACTGTCAATACTCCGTAAATTAGTGTGAATGGGCCATTATACCGTGCACTTTGCCGTGAACCCCGAATTGCTGGTTGGATTCCGGGTCAAGCCCGGAATGACGTTCTAAGGGGAGGACGTCACCCCGGACAGGATCCGGGGTCCACACCGCCCAAAGCATGGATTCAATGATGGGTTGCAT
>JBGTHE010000168.1:0-7565 GCA_041746335.1 Lysobacterales bacterium
AGTTTACACTGCGGTCGGGCACCCACGCCAGCCATGCAGGGTTTTTACAAAAGCATATCAATCACTTAGGGGTCACACTAACCGGAGCTCCATTCGCAAATCAATCCGCACTCAATTCATTGACCGATTGCCCTGGTCTCAGCGGAAACGATGCCGCCGGGTGGATTGATGGTGATGCTCACGCATTTGCCGCTGATTGATGTTTGCTGATAGCAGCTGGTAATGATGGTGTCACTGTCGCGCGTGGTGCTGCCGTCAGATTCGAATGTAATGGCCTTCTCCAACCCACTGGCCAGAATGTTTCCTTCAATCATCACGATGCGGACCAATTCGGAATTATCCGCAACAGCGTCATTATCCTCATCCACAAATACGATCCAGCCATCGGCCCAGCTGTCATCGCTGCAACTTGAGCCGTCAGCAGTCGAGCAGATGGTCGTTTCCGCGCCGGTTTTTATGGCGTTGAAACGGGCCATGTTGAGGCCACTCACAATGGAGTTGCTGGCGGCTTGTACCTGGTTGTGGGCAGAACCCTGCTTTAAAGAAGGCAAGGCCAGACTGACTGACATGGCCATCAGAACCAAAGCAACAAGAAGTTCTATTGCTGAGAAACCCGCAGCTGAACCTGCCGAATGGCAAAAGCTGCGGTGGCTTCCATTCCACACGCTCATGGCCAAAATCCCTTTGGACAATTAATTGCTTGTTGGAAATGTATCACACGAGCTTGATTGGAGTACTACCTTCAAAGACTCGGTTTCCGGCCATTCATCGGCGGCGAGCAACCGCGATAGTGCCGTGATTGCTCAGAGATTCTGTTACGGGGCCAGCAGCCACTTTCGCAAGCGATTGGAATCACCAAAAGGAGTGAGTTTGCCATATGAGTTCAGTAACACGATGTAAACCGCCTCACCCGCAATTTTGGCATGCATGACCAGGCAGCGACCCGATTCATTCAGGTACCCGGTTTTGCTCAGGGAAATTTCCCAATTGGAATTTTTCAAAAGGCGGTTGGTGTTTACGTAAGTCAGCGGGCCTCGATCGGCAAAAGGCCGGAATTCCTGGGACTGGGTGGTGCTGGCCTGGCTGATCAGCGCGTAGTTCTGGGCAGCGGCTACCATCTTCCCCAGGTCTCGTGCGGTAGCCTCATTGCCCGGATGCAGCCCGGCCGGATCCGTGAAGCGACTGTTGCTCATGCCCAACTCCGCTGCCTTGAGGTTCATCTGCTTGATGAACGAGGCGGTACCACCCGGCCAATTACGCCCCAGTGCCGCAGCGGCGCGATTTTCTGAGGACATGACGGCCAGCATCAGCAATTCTTTGCGGCTGAGCTTTGCGCCATACGCCAGTCGGGAACCCGTGGCTTTGATGCTGTCGCGGTCGTCGTTGGTAATGGTGAGTTTTTCGTCCAGATCCTGACCACCATCAATAACCACCATGGCAGTCATCAGCTTGGTAATGGAAGCGATAGGGCGGATGGTATCGAGGTCTTTGCCGTAGATCATGTTGCCCTGGTCGTCCATCACCAGTGCCGATGCGGATTGCAGGCTGGGATTCCCCTTGAGTTCTTTGAATCTGGAAGTGGCTGCCTGACTGGCTGAACTGGCGATCAATGCCACGGAAACTAATGCTGCAAAACTGAAGCGTCTTAGCATGTTCCTCTTCACTCCCTGTTTTAGTTTTTTCTGCCTGTTCCGACAGTTATCGGGCACATTCTATACTTCTCATTAGCTTTCTGGGAATAGGTTTATGATTTTTCAGCTTTAAAATTTGGGTACTTCCACTTTTAAAGCTGCACAGGTGGCTCAGATCTTGTGGAAAATCTCCTTTCACATGTCAATGCCTGATTCCTCGGGCAAACGATTTGCGATGCTATGATTCCATGCACGCGTTCTGATAGCGCTTCGGTTCTGGTTCGGGCTCACAATCGGGTAGCGCTTCTGGCTGCACTTGTGCGGCACTTGTGCCGGACTTGGTACCGGACTTGGTGCTGGACTTTGGGGGATGAATGATAAGAAATGGCATCAGGCCTGATTTCCGCCTGGCTTTAACCTTGTCAGAACAAGCCGGCTATCGCCGCGTTTTACCGTTCCCGCGCAGCTGGAAATTGATCTTTTTCGTTCTGCTGCTGGATGGCATCGTGCTGTTCCCGGCCTGGACAGCTTTTCACCAGGCTGCCGAACATTGGTCAGACTTCGACGATCTGTTTGACCTGGTAATTGCAGTATTCATGAGCGCCTGGTTGGTGGGCTGGTCGGTAGCACCCTTGCTGCTGACTGCTGTACTTGCGGTTCTGTTGGGCGGCCGGGAAATTGTTCGTGTTAAAAATAATACACTGGAATTGTTCACGGGCTTGCCGTTCCTGGGGCTGGTCGCTCGCTACGACACAGCTGCTGTGCGAAATCTGGAATGGCAGGAGGCGGCCCAAAAATCCGGACGTTCCTGGCGCGGTGGCCATCTGGTGTTTGATTATGGTGCCAACCAGGTTAAGTTTGGCTCGGATTTGTCGATCAGCGAGGCCAGCGAAATCAGGTTGAGTATAGAAGCTGCCTCGGGAACGACTTTACGCAAGGGCTCAGCGACCGAACAGGAACTGTCGGGGGCATGGGAATCTGCTGACCTGTCAATCGCTGCGGGTGCGGCGTCGGCAGGCAATCAATCCCCACGATCACGACCGCTGATTCGCTGGTCCTCCCCTTCTAGCCTGCTATTGATTGCAGCCAACCTGGTGCCAGTGGCTGGTGCCGCGTTGCTGGGCTGGAATCTGGGAGAGGTGATGGTTCTGTACTGGTGTGAAAGTGCGATTGTCGGTTTCTTCAATCTGGCCAGGATCATTGCAATCAGCCGCTGGAGCGCCCTGTTCATCGGGCCTTTCTTTCTGGCGCATTACAGTGCGTTCATGGCAGCACACTTCCTTTTTATCTACGCGCTGTTCATAGATGGGCCGGGCGGGTCCGGTCCTTTTTCCGGCGGCGAACTCAGTGCGGTGGGCCAAATGTTTGTGACGCTGTCGCCAGCCCTGGTGGCATTGTTCATCAGCCACGGATATTCCTTTGTGGTCAATTTTCTGGGCCATTATGAGTTTGAAGCCAGGCCGGTCAAAGACCAAATGGCAGACCCGTACAAGCGCATCGTGTTCATGCACCTGGTGCTGATATTCGGTGGCGGACTGACGCTGGCTTTGGGTAATCCAACGCCGGTACTGCTGCTGGTAATCGTCCTGAAAATCTGCCTTGATGTTCGTGCCCATATCAAGGAGCATGCTTTTGCTGCCTGGACCAGGCAGTGATTGCAGTGGGAAGGAAAACGCCAACCATGATGTTATGCCTGAAATGTACCGGCTGCGGAGCCGAATACCCGGCAACCGTCCTGATGAATTTGTGCCCGGTGGATCAGCGGCCCGTGGAAATCATCATCGACCTGCAACGCTTGCAAAAGGAGCAGCCCGGAATGGGCTGGTATCACCCCGAGCGCCATGATCTCTGGCGCTTTGGTGCTTTGCTGGCTTTGGATATCAACAATCCCCTTGATCGGCAGCACATAGTCACCCTGGGAGAAGGCTTTACGCCCTTGCTGGATTACAGTGACCACCCTCTGGCCCGTAAGGCCGGATTCAGCCTTGGCATAAAAGACGAAGGCAAAGCGCACGAGGGATTCGGTGCAAACCCCACCCAGAGTTTCAAGGACCGTGGGATGGCTATGACAGCCTCCATGGCCAAAAAGCATGGCTTGCAGCGATTGGCAGTGCCCACTCAAGGCAATGCCGGGGATTCCCTTTGTGCCTATGCCGTAGCAGCGGGAATTGCTGCGGTGGTGGCCATGCCCGAAGATACGCCCATGCCCATTCTCGGGCGGGTTGCGGCTTTAGCCCACAACAATGAGCATTTTCACCTGCTGACAGTGCAGGGCACGATCCGTGAAGCCGGGGCATTGTTGAAGCAGGATTGGATTCCCAAGGGCTGGTTCAGCGTGGCCACCTTCCAGGAGCCTGGTTGGCGCATTGAAGGTAAGAAAACCCTCGGGCTGGAACTGGCAGAACCACAAAAACCTGGCGACGCCTGGAAGTTACCCGATGTGATCATTTACCCCACCGGCGGTGGCACCGGTGTGCTCGGAATGTGGAAGGCCTTTCAGGAGCTGGAAGACCTGGGTGTAATCGGCAGCCACCGGCCTCGCATTGTTTGCGTACAGGCCGACGCTACCGCGCCTCTGGTTACAGGCTTTGAACAGGGGCTGACGGATACGGCAGCAACCGCCGCCGGTTCCACTCTGGCCTATGGGCTAAACGTGCCGGGCGGGGTAGGGCACTTCAAAGTGCTGGAGATCATCCGCGAGAGTGGTGGAGTGGCATTGGCAATCAGCGAGGACGATATTCATGCCGCGCTGTCCCGGGTGTGGCAGGACAAACACTGGTGGATTTGCCCAGAAGGCGCTGCCTGCCTGGCCGCCCTGCCAGCCTTGCTGGAGCTGGGTCAGATCAAGGCAGGCGATGATGTAGTGGTATTCAATACCGGATCGCTGGAGAAATACCTGCCAAATTTGCGTCATTTGCTGCAATGAAACTCACCGAAACTGCAGTTGAAGACTGCATGGAAGTGACCGTGCAGGGCAATCCGCAACACCCTTTACTGTTTTTCATCCATGGCTGGCCAGATAGTGCCACCCTGTGGCGGAAACAATTTGCTGCGCTCAGTAAACAGTTTTATTGCGTTGCAGTGAGTTTGCCCAATTTCGGCCCAGGGCCCGGACGAGCTCGCGGTTTTGATTTCCCCGAATTGGTGGCCGGACTGGCTGCAACGACCAGAAAGTACCAGCAACACGATGCTCCGGTGATGCTGGTAACGCATGACTGGGGCGCTTACCTGGGCTATTTGCTGGAACGTGCTCATCCGGAGCTGATCGACAGGATGGTGGCTCTGGACGTGGGGGGTCATGCCAAGCCGGGCAGCATCAAGGACGCGCTGTTTATCATCGGCTATCAGTGGACGCTGATTATTTGCTGGCTGATCGGAGGCGTTCTGCCGCCGCTGGGAAACCTTTTGTCGCGCACGCTGGCGCGGCTGATTCATGTTCCCCGGAGACAGCAGGCGGAGTTGCAGTCACGCTGCAATTATCCCTATTTCTACTTCTGGCGGGGCATGCTTCTGCCTCGCTGGAAGAGCAGTCTGTTGGGGCATTATCGTCCGCGCTGCCCGGTTTTATATCTTTACGGCCAGGCCAAGCCAGTCATGTTCCATTCAGAACGATGGTTAAAAATCCTTGCTGCAAGCGGTGGACACTGCACAGGCATCGCGGGTGCCGGACATTGGTTTATGGAAACTCATCCTGAGGTGGTCAACCAGGCTATTGCCGACTGGTGTTCGCCGAAGCGGCCTGGTTCCGCTGTGGTCAACCCGATCGCATGATGCGCCTGGTCGCAGCGCCGGTCGAATCAATTCCAGCTGTCACCGAACACGCGCAACAGATTGGCACCGAGAATTTTTTCAATGGTTGATTCCCTATACCCCGCCTTCAGCATCAGCTCAGCCAGTGTTTCAAAGCGGCGCGGTGTATTGAGGTCACCGGCAAACAGATAGCCCTCCTCCGTTTCAAACGGCGCAGCAATGCCCTGTTGCTGTCGATTGCGGGTTATTTCCCGAAACTGCTGCTTGTACTCCTCTGTGAGTACTGAAGGCGAAACAAAACCATCGGTACCCAGCGACACATGTTCTTCGCCCGCTACCTCGATGGCATGTTTAAGATGCGCCAGCACATCAGCGGCAGTCGGCTGAGCACCCTTCGCCAGGTATGGCATGATGAAAATGCCGCTGACACCGCCGGTATCGGCCACCGCTCTGAGCTCTTCGTCGGTGCGGTGTCTCGGGTGTTCCGCCAGCGCGTAGCAGCCGATGTGGGTAAAACTGACCGGCCTTTTTGCCAATGCAATGGCGTCGGCAGCAGTCCGGCGTCCGCAGTGGCTGAGGTCCAGCAGAACACCCAAGTGCTGGATCTGCTCCACAGCACTCGCACCCGCCTGGCTGAGGCCGGCATTTGCAGCCTCCATGCAACCATCGCCGAGCAGGTTGCGGCGATTGTAGGTGGGCTGTATCACCCTGATGCCAATATGCTGCAAGGCCTCGAGCCGGCCCATATCGTCTTCGAAAGCCACGCCGTCCTGCAATCCGTAAATCAGTCCCGTTTTGCCCGCTGTCTTGGCAACCTTTACATCGTCGGCACGGCGCACGGGGAAAAGTACGTTGCCATGGCGGGCAATCTCCGCATCCCAGCTCGTGACGTCCCTGACGATTTTTTCAAAGGCCTGCAAAGGAGCCATGCTGCCAACCCCGCCCACTGTCAAATGCACTGCCGTCAGCCCTGATTCTGCCAAGTCATTGATTTCTGAGGAGGTCAGCCCGTCATCTTCCTGGCTGTTCATGCCGCCGGGAAAACCCAGGCCGTCAATCACGATACTGTGTTGATAAGGATTGGGGTTGCTGGCCGCAGCCAACACGCCGGGCAACAGGACAGCGGTGCCCAGGGCTGTTGTCCCCAGTTGCAGAAATTGGCGTCGGTCGAGAATCATGTGCATTTTCCGGTCTTTGGTGCCTCAGTCTTACAGTCTATTCGGTGAATGAGGCTCACGGCAAAATAACTCATTGCAGCGAAAATTTTGACCCCTTCGGACATCTGGTCATAGAATAGCGCCTGCTTTTTATTCTGGAGTGCAAACCATGGATTGTCCGAAGTGCAATGCGAGTATGGAAGAAGTTTCTTACAGCGGTACGCGAGTTGACCGCTGCACGGGCTGCCAGGGCCTGTGGTTTCAGGCAGGTGAACTGGAGCGCTTGCGCAAGGACGACTGGATGGCCGATTTCATTCTTGATGAAGGCGATGCCAAGGTAGGCCGGGAGTTCAACCGTATCCATTCCATACCGTGCCCGGAATGCGGCCTGAAAATGCTCGAGCGGGCGGACGAGGAACAGCAGCACATCATTTATGAAGTCTGTCCGGCCGACCATGGCACTTTCCTCGATGCAGGTGAATTTACCGATCTCGTGCACAAGACGTTCTGGGATCGCTTCAAACGCCGGCGCTGAGCGCACCGAGCCCTCAACATGACCCGTCAACAAACGCTTTGTCAACAAATGGCGGGTCCAAAAACGGCTCTTCAATATGGCTTGGCAGGTGAGTGAATAATGGCCGGCGGCTGGAGTCGCGATGGTGCGGTTCAGGACCAGATCGACGCCAGCGTCGAAGATGCCGTCAAGCTCGCGCGCAGCCGTTTGCCCCAGGGCAACGGCCTGAGTCATTGTGAAGAATGTGGTAAAGCCATTCCCCAAGCACGCCGGGAGGCAGTTCCTGGTGTGCGCTACTGCATAGTCTGTCAGGAAGTTGTAGATCTCGAACAGGCGAGTACTGGCGGCATTAACCGGCGTGGCAGCAAGGACAGTCAGCTACGCTGACTCGAATTCAGCCAGCTTCGATGTTATCCCCGGCTTTCACGGAAGCACTTTCAAAGACCAGAATTGCCGGTTTGATCTGCCGCATTACTTTGTTCGGCCCTCTGTAACCGTCTCAGCGCCCTGCTC
>JBGTHE010000169.1:0-1752 GCA_041746335.1 Lysobacterales bacterium
TGGGGCAGAACCAGGCTGCACAGCTAGGGAAGAGGCTGCTTTAAACTGAAGGAAGGTCGTTTTGGGCGGCGTACGGAAATAGCCGCTTTTCAGCCTGTTCCCGGCTTCACCTACCCCACCTGCCGCAAAACTCTGAATAAATCAGAGTTGCCTAATACTCTGGGCGCGGCCCCGGGCTTGCAGTTACAATCAGGCGCAATAATTTTTACTGAACAGGCCGGAATTTTAAATGCCCAGCAAGAAAATTACCCCAGCGATATCGCAGCTGGAAATGGTGCGTGCGGATATAGATCAGTTGGATGAGCAGATTCAGAATCTGATCAATGAACGGGCGCGTCTCGCATTCCGCGTGAGAGCCAGTAAAGGTGATTTCACGCAAGCGGTGGATTATTACCGACCTGAACGCGAGGCTCAGGTGCTTAGAAAAGTGATCGAACGGAATAAGGGCCCCTTATCTGACGCAGAAATGACCCGCCTTTTCCGCGAAATCATGTCTGCCTGCCTGGCTCAGCAAGAACCTTTGAAAGTGGCCTACCTTGGACCGGAAGGAACTTTTACACAACAAGCCGTCAATCGCCACTTCGGCCACTCGGTACTGGCACTCAGCCACCCGAGCATCGACGGGGTGTTCGAGCAAGTGCAGAAGTCGGAAGCCGATTTTGGAGTAATCCCGGTAGAAAATTCTTCACAGGGTATCGTCAGTCATACTCTGGATATGTTCCTTAGCTCTGAATTACACATCTGCGGTGAGATTGAACTGCGGGTGCATCAAAATCTTTTGACACATGCAAGAAACCTGAACCAGGTGGAGCGCATTTATTCCCATGAGCAATCCTTGTCGCAGTGCAAGGCGTGGATACGTGGGCACTTACCGAAAGCTGAGCTCATCGCCGTTGGCAGTAATGCCGAAGCTGCGAGGCGAGTGCGCAACGCTCCGGAAGCTGCAGCCATTGCCGGACAATCTGCTGCCGAGGTTTACGGCGTACCTGTGCTTTTTTCTAACATCGAAGACCGTCCCGACAACACCACGCGCTTTCTCGTAATAGGCAGACATCTGCTGGCGCCGTCCGGTCGTGACAAAACCACATTGCTGTTGGCTGGTCACGAAGGCCCTGGATTACTGTTTCGTTTGTTGCAACCACTGGACAAACAGTCGGTCAATATGACGCGCATTGAATCCAGACCCTCCAGCCTGGGCAAATGGGAGTATGTGTTCTTTGTCGATGTTGAAGGTCATGCGCAGGATGCCGCTGTGGCTGCCTCATTGGTGGAACTCAAGCAGATTAGCAAGCTGTGTCGAGTGCTGGGTTCTTACCCCCGTGCCGTGAGTGCTGAAACCTACGTCAAGCCCAAGCTTCCGAAACCCCGTAAAGCTTCAAAAGCCGGCAAAAAGTTGCCTGGAAACGCTTCACCAAAATGAAATTACTGACTCATCCGCTGGCTTCGCCTTTGCGAGGCGAGCTGACGCCGCCTGGTGATAAATCGATTTCTCATCGCGCTTTGATCTTCTCTTTACTGGCCAGGGGTGAGTCGCAAATCAAAGGTCTTTTGCAGTCTGCAGATGTGGCTGCAACTGCTGCGGCTTGTCAACAACTGGGAGCGGTAATTCGTAGCGAAGGGCAGGGCGCAAATCAATTGCTGCATGTTCGTGGCACAGGTGAAAAAGGCCTGGTGAAACCTGCTCAAACACTGGATATGGGGAATTCCGGTACAGCTATGCGCCTGCTAGCCGGTGTGCTGGCAGCACAAGCA
>JBGTHE010000170.1:0-3222 GCA_041746335.1 Lysobacterales bacterium
TCTCACGATCAAAAGACTGCGACCAGATATGGTAGCCATCCTCGACGTTGATCAGCTGTACCGTCAGGCGTATTCGATTGTCGGCGGAGCGTATGCTCCCTTCCAGCACAGTGCTGACATTGAGCAGACGGCCAATTTCACGGATATCATGCTGCTCGTCGCGAAACGCAAAGGAAGAAGTACGTGCTGCCACGTGCAGGCCTTTTACCTGGGCCAGCAAATTAAGAATTTCTTCAGCCACGCCATCAGAGAAATTGGCCTGGTTGCCATCAGGAGACAGATCAGTAAATGGCAAAACTGCTATGGAATTGGCGGGTGCCGAGAAAGTACGCTCAACCTCCGCAGCGACGGGAGATTCCTCGCTTAACAGGCCCGAGTAGTAGAAATAAAAGCCGTAACCCAGCCCAAGAGTGGCGAACAAAGTGCTGCCGAAAATCACTATGGATTGCCGTCGACTGAGCAAGCCCGCAGGGCTGGCTTTCTTCAGACCTTCCGGGGTTAATTCAAATTGCCAGGCCAACAGAAAAACCACCGGAAAACCCAGGATCAGGAATATGACTACCAGCGTTGGAAACCAGGCGGGCAAACGCAATGGGTCGACTGCAGCATCCATCAACTGCAACAATACGAAAACCGCTACGGCATAGGCACCCATGGTGCTCAAAACCTTGCGGCGGCTCAGCTCGCCCAACATGGCCGCCAGAAATGAGTGCTTTTCAGACATAGAATCCAGATCCAATTCCGATAATAGACGCCGTCAGCACTGAAATGGTTTCTCGCCGCACCTTGACTTCAAAGCGCTTCGTCGCCTTCTTCGCCCGTGCGGATGCGCATAGCTCTCTCCAGTGGCTGTACAAAAATCTTGCCGTCACCTATGCGACCCGAAGCTGCCGCATCGGCGATGGCTTCAACCACAGCGTCAACCCGGTCATCCGGTACGGCCACCTCGAGTTTCAGCTTGGGCAGGAAGTCAACCACATACTCTGCGCCCCGGTACAGTTCGGTATGGCCTTTCTGGCGCCCGAACCCGCGCACTTCGGTTACGGTCATGCCTTGTATCCCGGCCTCGGCAATGGCATCCCGCACATCGTCCAGTTTGAAAGGCTTGATAATCGCGATAATAAGTTTCATAGCCTGGTTTCCGGTGGCCGCTAGAATCACTGACTTTAATGTGAGCATAATGTTGCCGCAAGACATAGGTTCCCCACATGACCCATAAGGCACAACAAAAGGTATTGGCATGATCGATTTACGTCTGATAGACGAGCTCAGCAGCAAGCTCAGCGCCTCTTTACCGCCGGGAATGGGGCGCATTCGGGATGAAGCCCAGGAGCAGTTCCGTCTGGTACTGGCCCGCAGCTTTGAGAAAATGAACCTGGTCACCCGCGAAGAATTTGATGCCCAATCTGCCGTATTGAAACGGACCCGGGAGAAACTGGAACAGTTGCAAGAGCAGATGGTGAAACTGGAAAAAGGATAACTGCAGCGTGCTTTGCCTGTTTTCAGGCCGGACGCCACTTTTCTCAGGCACCCATTGAACATTCAAGCCACCAAAACCAAGCCAGACAATCATATTGTTAATCTTTTGATACCTCAGGGAACCAGCCATGCATAAACAAGCCATGCCCAGAATCGTGACCGCAATGATGTTTCTCATGTTCAGCACTGCCGCATGGACAGCCGACCAAACTGAACCAAAAGATTTCAGCGACATTGCAGCTCAGATTGCCAGCCAGCACGACGAAGGCGTCGCCCGCTTGCAAGAGTGGATTCGACTGCCTTCCATCGCTGCCGAGGATGTGGGCTTTCCGGAAGGAGCCGAACACATGGCTCAACTGGCCCGTGATGCCGGTTTCCAGCAAGTCAGCATCATTGAAACCAAAGGTAAGCCCGGTGTTTTTGCCCAACTGGATGCCGGTGCGGAGAAAACCCTGGGTGTCTACTTTATGTATGACGTCAAGCAATCGGATCCCAGCGAGTGGTCTTCCCCGCCGCTGGCAGCCGAAATTGTGGACAAGCCCGGATTGGGGAAGGCGGTCATGGGGCGTGGGGCGGTCAACCAGAAGGGCCCGCAGTCGGCATTTCTCGCAGCGCTGCATGCCATTCATGCGGCCGGCCACAAATCACCCGTGAATATTGTGCTGGTGGCTGAGGGTGAAGAGGAAATTGGTTCACCCAACATCGGCGACATGCTGAATCGCCCGGAAGTACAGGCTGCGCTGGCCAATAGCCTGGGTGTCGTAATGCCATCGGCCATGCAGGATGCGGATGGCGCTGTTTCGGTGCGCCTGGGTGCCAAAGGCGTGATCGAAGTGCAGCTGATCTCCAGCGGCGAGAATTGGGGTCGTGGCCCGGGCAAGGATGTCCATTCCTCACTCAAAGCCATGATTGACAGTCCTTCCTGGCGTTTGATCAAAGCACTCAATACGCTGGTTTCCGAGGATGGCAACACCATTACGATTGAGGGCTACCCACAGCCCCGTCCCATGACGGCAGAGGAAAAGGCCATGATGGCAACGGTGGCAGAGACCAGCAATGAAGCCACCATGAAGGAGCGCCTCAGTACGGAACACTGGATCGATGACCTGCCGTTCCAACAGGCGCTGGAGCGACTGGTGTCGCAGCCCACTGTCAACATTGAAGGCCTGGTGGCTGGCTATACCGGCCCGGGCGGAAAGACTGTGCTGCCGCATCGCGCCGAAGCCAAGCTGGATCTGCGGCTGGTTCCCGACATGAAAGCGGCCGATGCCCTCGCTGCCCTGAAAGCTCATCTGGAAAAGCGTGGTTTTGGCGATATCGAAGTGATCATGAGCGGTGGTTATGATTCCACCAGCACCCCGGCCACGGCACCGTTGATCAAGGCACAACTGGCCACGCTGGAAGCGGAAGGGCTGGATCCCGTGCTGTGGCCACGCAGTGCTGGCTCATACCCCGGCTATATTTTTACCGGCCCCCCGCTGAACCTGCCTTCCGGCCATTTCGGCCTGGGGCACGGAAGCGGTGCACATGCGCCGGATGAGTATTTCATCGTCGAATCCACCAATTCGAATGTGGCCGGGTGGGATGACGCGGTGATGTCATATGTAAAATACTTTTACGAACTGGCCAAATAATTCAACGTTCTTACACTCGATCCGCTGCCTGGGCCATCTGGTGGTCCGCGCGGGCCACATCCAGGGCGGCGAAGCGGGTGGGTTGGTCTCCCGAAACGATCAGACTTTC